>JANYFI010000250.1 GCA_025362765.1 Ferruginibacter sp.
TAGCGGTGCCAAGCATCAGGATTAACATGATCCCAAATAAAGGATTAAATAAAGCTTTATACATTTCTCCGGTTGATACTCCACTTGATACTCGCTCTGTAACCGGAAACTCCAGCTTACTAAACAGGTAACCATATATAATGGTAGGAACCAGCATTACCGCAACCAGTATTTGCCAGTTGGCCATGTACAATGTGTCTGGAATGTGTACTCCAAAAAACCGAACAATCAATGTTCCAATTACAATTCCTCCGGGAAACCAAAGATGAAAATAATTGAGCCGGGTAGTTTTATTTTCTGGGTAAAGGCTTGCTACCAGTGGATTACAGGCGGCTTCAACAAGGCCGTTTCCAAGACCGATTAATAAGGTAGAAACAAAAAGTGACCAGAAGCCAGTTGCGAAAACCGTTAATAAAATACCAGCCAAATGAAATATTCCGGCACCTACCAGTAGTTTTTTCATTCCAATAACATCTACTACAAATCCGCCTATAATAATAGCCAGTGGAAAGCCCCAGAAAGCTGTACTTGTAATAATACCGGCATCTTCCTGTGTAAGTCCAAAACCATGTTTCCAGGTGTCTAATAAACCGGCCCGTATGCCGAAAGAAAGAGAGGTTACCAACAAAGCCATACAACTGGCTACAAATAATTTATTCCGCTGAATTGAGGCAGGCATAGTCGTTAAGTTTTTTTTAAGCAATGAGGTGACAAGGTATGAATTTATCTAAATAAAAAATCGAATCGTTAATAAAAATATATCGTTTGTAAGTTTTAACAATCTTCTGCAATTCTGTTTACCACATTTTTGGGGCGCATAAAATTAATTTTTAAGAAGATGACTTTTTAGACGATTGCCTTTTACCTTTAGTGTACAAAATCGCTTTATATTTAATTGAAGCTAAATTATCTTTTAAAATAAAACGATAATTTAGCCTGCCTGAAAAATAATATGGGTTGCATTTTACAACCCACGTATTTTTAACAACGAATGCTTTAAAATAATCAACCACTTATAATTATAAACAACATGAACAGAAAACTACGGATGGGTATGATCGGTGGCGGCAAGGATGCTTTTATAGGCGCCATACACCGCCTGGCCTCTAATATGGACGGCCTGATAGAACTGGCAGCAGGCGCCTTGAGCATTAACCCGGATATTGCCCGCGAATCGGGTGAAATGCTTTTTTTGCCAAAAGAAAGAACTTACCTGACTTACGACGAACTGATAAAAAAGGAAAGTGAACTACCCGCCGATAAGCGGATAGATTTTGTAACAATCGTTACGCCCAACTTTGCGCACTTTGCACCGGCTATGATGGCGCTGGATCATGGATTTCATGTAGTAATTGAAAAGCCAATTGCTTTTACGCTGGATGAAGCAAAACAATTAAAAACCAAGGTAGAAGAAACTGGTCTTACCCTTTGTTTAACGCATACTTACTCTGGTTACCCGATGGTAAAGCAAGCCAAAGCAATGGTAGCCGAAGGTGCACTCGGAAAGATCAGAAAAGTATGGGTAGAATATCCGCAGGGATGGCTGAGTAAATTAAGCGAACGCGAAGGCAACGCACAAGCTGCCTGGAGAACAGATCCAACCAAGAGTGGTAAAAGTGGTTGCATGGGCGATATAGGAACACATGCTGCGCATCTTGCTGAATACATCACTGGTTTACAAATAACAAAACTATGTGCCGATTTAAGCATTTTGGTAGATGGCCGTACACTGGATGATGATGGCGCTGTGTTACTGAAATTTAACAATGGCGCGGCGGGTGTTTTAATGGCATCGCAGGTTGCAGCGGGTGAAGAGAATGCTTTAAAAATAAGGGTATATGGAGAGAAAGGCGGCATTGAGTGGGTACAACACGAACCCAATACCTTGCTGGTAAAATGGCTGGATCAGCCAACTCAGATTTTAAGGGCTGGAGGTAATTATCCGGGTCTTTCAAGTTTTGCGAAAAACAGTTGCCGCACACCAGGCGGGCATCCAGAAGGATACCTGGAAGCCTTTGCCAATATCTACCGCAATTTTGCCCAAACCTTGTCTGCAAAAATTGATGGTACAACACCATCAAAAGAAGCGCTTGATTTTCCATCGGTAGAAGATGGCATCAGGGGAATGGCATTTATAGATAATGTAGTAGCATCTTCCCAATCAGATAAAAAATGGTTTGATCATATTGTTGGATAATTTTTCACACAAAGAACACTAAGAAGACAAAGAGATATTACAATGCCAGTGGAACAACTTTGCGTGCTTTGTATCCTTTGTTTCGTTGCGAAAAACTTAATACACTTTAATATATATTTATGACAACAGTAAAAGGCCCCGGAATTTTTTTGGCGCAATTTATGGGAGAGGTGGCTCCGTTTAATTCGCTGGAAAGCATTTGTAAATGGGCAAAAAGTATTGGCTTTGTTGGCGTGCAAATACCTACGTGGGATAGCCGCCTGATTGACCTGCAAAAAGCCGCTGAAAGCAAAACCTATTGCGATGAACTAAAAGGCATCATCAATGGCTGCGGATTGCAAATAACAGAATTATCAACTCATTTACAAGGTCAGCTTATAGCCGTTAATCCAGCTTATGATGCCTTGTTTGATGGCTTTGCGCCGGAAGCCTACCGCAATAATCCGAAGGCTAGAACGGAATGGGCGGTGCAACAATTAAAGTATGCCGCCATCGCTTCTAAAAACTTAGGATTGAGCGCCCATGGTACTTTTAGTGGTGCGTTATTATGGCATACAGTTTATCCATGGCCGCAACGACCGGCCGGTTTGGTAGAAACCGGCTTTAACGAACTGGCAAAAAGGTGGTTGCCGATCCTAAATCATTTTGATGAACAGGGTGTAGATCTTTGTTATGAAATTCACCCGGGTGAAGACCTGCATGATGGCGTGAGTTATGAAATGTTCCTCGAAAAAGTTAACAATCATAAACGAGCCTGCTTACTATACGACCCTTCGCATTTTGTATTACAATGTCTTGACTATTTAAGCTACATCGACTTTTATCACGAACGCATAAAAATGTTTCATGTAAAAGATGCAGAGTTTAATCCGACAGGTAAACAAGGTGTATATGGTGGGTATCAAAACTGGATTGACCGTGCAGGACGCTTCCGTTCACTGGGCGACGGACAGGTTGATTTCAAAGGTATCTTCAGCAAACTGGCCGCATACGATTATAAAGGATGGGCCGTAATGGAGTGGGAATGCGCAATTAAACATCCCGAAGATGGTGCTAAAGAAGGGTCTGTTTTTATTAAAGATCATATCATCCGTGTTACAGAAAGAGCGTTTGACGATTTTGCCAACACTGGCAGTAATGAAAAATTTAATCGAACTGTTTTAGGATTAGAGTAGTAATTTTGTTGATAAAAAAAATAAAAAAACACATTCAAATGAAAAAATTGATCACGATTTGTTTACTAACCGCAGGTTTTTTTGCCTGCAATAATGGTGGAGGTGACACTAAAGAAGCGGCGAAAGACACACCGTCCGCTGATACAAAAACAACCGCGAAAGCAGATGCTACCGACAGTCCGGAGTTTCAAAAAGGGCTTGAGCTGGTTAACAACAACGATTGTAAAACCTGCCATAAGGTAGATGAAAAACTAATTGGACCAGCATTTAGGGATGTTGCCAATAAGTATTCAAACACTCCTGCCGAGCTGGATACATTGGCTCATAAAATTATTAAAGGCGGACAAGGTAACTGGGGGTCTATTCCAATGGCTGCACATGATAAATTATCCATGGAAGATGCCACTGCAATGGCTAAATATGTTTTGTTGCTTAAAAATAATTAAATCCTCTCCACATGAAAGTGATATTAATTTCTCTGTTGTATTTTGTCATGAATGCTACTAACATCAACACCGGCAGCGAACATAACAACAACCAGGACGGCTGGAAAATGTTATTTGATGGCAAAACAACAGAAGGCTGGCATACCTATGGCAAAAACGCTGTGAACGACCGCTGGAAGATAGCTGATGGCGCTCTATACATTGACAACACTGTTAAAGAAGGCGGTGATATTGTTACAGATGGTGAATACGACAATTTTGATCTAAAATTAGAATGGAAGATTTCAAAAAACGGTAACAGCGGTATCATTTTCAATGTTAACGAAGCCCCATCCAAATATAAAGAGACCTATAATACCGGACCGGAAGTGCAGGTACTGGATAACGAAGGACATCCCGACGGTAAAATTTTAAAACACCGGGCCGGCGATTTATACGATTTAATAAAAAGCTCTTCTGAACCCGTAAAGGCACCAGGCGAATGGAATGCAGTGGAAATTATCAGCGACCATGGTAAACTACAGATATTTGTAAATGGTACAAATGTAGTAACTACTACCATGTGGAATGATAACTGGAAACAACTGATTGCCGGAAGCAAATTTAAGAACATGCCTGACTTTGGCACTTTCAAAAAAGGAAAGATAGCGTTGCAGGATCATGGCAATGCTGTTTGGTATCGCAATATTAAAATTAAACAATTGTAAAAAACACATTATGCCTGCTATAAAATTTGCCCGTAATTTTTTTCTACTGATTTGTTTTACTGCCGCTGTTTCATTTACAGTTAATCATCCCGGGCAGGAGAAAAACAAAATACTTATTTTTTCAAAGACAAATGGCTACAGGCATGAAAGTATTGAAACAGGTATTGCCGCCATTAAAAAATTAGGCGCTGCCAACAATTTTGATGTGGATGCTACAGAGGATTCATCTTATTTATCAGATGCAAATTTTAAAAAGTACAAAGCAGTGGTTTTTTTAAGTACCACCGGCACTGTACTAGGTAAACCCGAAGAACTGGCACTGCAAAACTATATTCACAACGGTGGCGGCTTTGTAGGAGTACATGCCGCGACGGATTGCGAATATGACTTTGCCTGGTACGACAAGATGATTGGTGCCAACTTTCTATCTCATCCGGCGCAACAGAAGGCTAAACTGGTAGTGGTTGATAACACACACGCATCCACCAAACACCTGCCTGCTACCTGGGTTAGAAAAGATGAGTGGTACAATTTTAAAAACATGAATCCCGATGTAAAAGTGTTAATCAAGATTGATGAAACAAGTTATACTGGTGGTAAAAACGGCGACAACCATCCAATGGCATGGTATCAGGACTTTGAAGGCGGAAGGGTTTTTTATACAGAACTGGGCCATACGATAGAATCTTACAAAGAAGCGTTTTACCTGCAACATTTGTTGGGCGGCATTCAATATGCCATGGGTACAAAATAAAAGATTTCATTTAATAAAAAGAGGTAGTCCTAAAGGCTACCTCTTTTTATTATAGCAACAATATCTTGTTTCTATAATTCTCTTACCCATATATTCCGGAAGCTGATTGGTTCGCTTTTATCACCATGCGCCTGTAATTTAATTGGCGCCGGGCCATGCTTTTTATAATAAGGTGCTCCTATGTATCTTGTCTCTCCTTTCAATTCGTAATTATTCTGCACTAATACGCCATTGTGCATTGCGGTAACACGGGCTGGTGTTTTTATTGTTCCATCATCATTAAAACGGGGTGCAGTCCAGATGATATCATACGTCTGCCATTCACCAGGTTTTTTGCAGGCATTGGCCAACGGGATGGATTGCTTGTAAATACTGGCCGTTTGACCATTGACATAGGTGGAATTGTTATAGCAGTCCAGCACCTGCATTTCGTACCCATCGTCACCCTTGCCGGTACTGGCTAAAAACACTCCGCTGTTTCCGCGGGCCTGCCCTTCGCCGGTAATATTAGAAGGGATGCGCCATTCAATGTGCAACTGGTAATCGGTAAAGGATTTTTTTGTTTGAATATTACCCGTTCCTTTTTTAACCGTCAATACATTTTTTGCCACTGTCCAGGCAGCGGGTTTTGTAGTATCGTTGGTGGATATCCATTCATCCAGGTTTTTACCGCCAAACAATATAATCGCATCAGAAGGTGCATCAGCAGTGGTTTTGCCGGGAGTAATTACTTTGGGAACAGGGGTGTAAAATTCAGTCGCTTTTGGATCGCCCTGTTGTGCGAACGAAACGGTTGTAATTGTTGCTGCACTCAACAGCAGCAATGTCTTTTTAAATGTCATGTGGCAATTTTAATAGTGGTTATAAATAATACGAAGGGATGGTTATTAATAATCTGAATAGTCAGTAGGGTGCAGAAAAAAAATATCCGCTTTTGACACCGTGTTAAGGTATTGCTGCTCGGTTGAAATTCTTTTCCACACACTGTCAGCCACAAAGTTTTTCCAGTGTTCGTCTCTTTCGGCTTTGCTATTGAAGGTAGTCATGTACATCAGGTTGGGCATGTGGCTTCCACTCAATACCTCTGCATAAAAAACCGCATTAAAGTTCAAACGCTTAAACAGCGTTACTTCTCCGCCATCATTAAACATTTTTACTTTCTGGCGATACAATCTTTCGGAAGGACCTTCGTAACTGCGCAATTCGTAAACCCTTTCGGCAAGGGGCGCCGTTAGTGACGGCTTTTCCAGGTGAAGCATATCTTTAAAGGCTTTCAGCAACGTAATTTCCGTTCGTTCAAAAGGCTTTTTATCGTAAGCCGCACTGGTATAAGCGGAACTGTCATTTTTTATAAGCGTCCCTGCTGTTAATGCATTCATCAGCGCCTCATATTTTTGTAAAGATGCAAAAGGTATCAACACGTACAAACGCTTATCCGTTGCAGTATCATTGTCAATGCTGCTGAATACACCAATATTAATCAGACCGCTTTTATGCAATGCCGGCAGCCAGGTATTTTTAAGATAGGAACTGGTAACCGCAAGCTGATCAGCCGATTTACAATGATAGGTAGTTAGCTGGTAATATTCGCCTCCAGGAGATTTAACCGCCGTGGTAAAACTGCTGTTGAGCAGTAGCAAAAAAGAAAGTAACAGTGTAACAGGAGGCAGGCATTGGTTTTTCATGTAGTGAAATAAATTACTGTTTGATGATTAAAAAATGAAAGGTAGGCTTAAATAGTGAGGATCATTTGGCTTGTTAATGATTCTGTACCAGCCTTCAGTAAACAAGTTAGTATAACTGGTAATACTCAACTTCCTCACAAGGTAGTTTTATCGTTTAGTGTCCTTAAAAGCTTACATAAAAAATTTA
>JANYFI010000259.1 GCA_025362765.1 Ferruginibacter sp.
ATTACCTCCATACCAGGCCCAATTTGGCTGACTGGATGAGCCATCTCCATTTACCAAGGTGACCGGCACGTCTCCCGGCGTTGGGTTTGCATCTGTACCATTCCAAAAATACACATCGCTTACACTGCCGGCGGGTGCACGGATGATGTTGGGTGAAAGGTCTTTGATATACTGCATCAACGATGGCTGGGTTACAATTTGTCCCATCCACAGGTTGGAGTTATTGCCAAAAACCAGTGGTGAAGTTTTTACCAACACATTGTTGACGTTAATAGTAAGGCTATCCGAAGGTAAAGCAGCAGGTACCACACCATCAACAGTTGCAGGCACTGCAAAAGTTCTGCCTGTCCATCCATTTTGAAAAAAACCGATGGTTGCAGCTACTGCCGGATCAACCGGATTGTATACTGAATCTACACCTGTTGAACCTCCGTTATTCCCCGTGCTTCCTGCTGGCGAACTATTTTTTTTGCAGGAAGTACATACCAACATACCAACAAAGCCTGCCACCAGGTAAATGCTATTATTTTTTTTCATGCATCAGTTTTATTGTCCCTTTACAATTCGAACGTTGTCAATCGCAATCTTTACACTATTTGCCGGTACGGCATTTTTGGGATCATCATTTGTAATCAAAAAAGCCAATCCTGTTGTTGCATAATCTGAAAACTTTGTAGCCGGGGAACCTGCGGTACTCCATGCTGTGCTGCTAAAAGTCATACCAGATATTAGATTTGTCAACGGTATGGTAACAGTAACCCATCCATTGGTTTGAAAAGTACCATTTGCGCCTGCATCAGACCATGGCGCATACCTTGCCATATAAGTATTCCAACCATACCAATCTCCTACGGCAATCCAAATCGCTCCTTTTGTCCAGGGAGTTGGAGAAGATACCTCGAATTTCAACGAATAATTTTTTACGAGTTCGTTTGTATTGGCTACCCATGGAAAATCACTCAATTGCATTAATCCTGAATTCCCTTGCGTTGTTGCATTCGAAGCTGCAGCCATGGGGCTTTGTTGCCATAATAAACCACTTGCGCCTGTACCACCAGGGAAATTTGCAGTTGTTGTTGGAGCATCATTGTATCCCCCGGTCCATCCTACAAAGGCCGTGTTATCTGAGGCATATTGATTTTCAAAAGTGGTTAAATAACCAGGAGAGAGATGGCCGATATTAGTAGCAAATGGCTGAGGTGCCGTTGCGCTTCCCAATGCTCCCTGAATGTGTATGGAATCTGATGTTGTTACACCGTTTGGCACATCAACGCTAAACTCACTTACACTTACCGGAGTGATGTTTGTACCCAAAAGCCCACCTGGGAAAGTTACTTTATTAATACGAACGAAGTTACTTCCTTTAAAAGTAATGGTTGATCCACCTATGGCATTTTCGTTAGAAACAGCCGTTACCGTCATTGGCGGCGGATAAGAAAATGCGGCTGATCCAAAAGTACAAAACACACGTAATGAATCCTGCAATGCCGTGCCAGGTGGTATAACCGCAGTTATTGTAGTAAATGTTTTATTTACAATGTACGAAAGCGCCGTATCCGCAGCTCCCGGTACAGGAAAGGTGATTTTATTTACCCCTTGAAAATTATATCCATTTATGTACACCAACGTTCCACTGTTATCAAATGTAATTGAACTGATAGCGGGCGGCGGGAGGTACAATGTAAACGGATAACTAACCTCACCATGATCTGTAACCAGTTTGATTACACTAGGTACTTTAGGATCGGTGGCCGCCGTTTGTGCGGTTGCCGGGATTGTTAAAATGATGTTGGTGCTGGTGGCATAACTAGGATTGAAGTAAGCCGCCGTGTCATTAAAAAATACCGCTTTCAACCCTTGCAGGTTTGTTCCCTGTATCACAATTAAATTGCCAGGTATAGCCTGAACGAAAAAACTGTCACGCTTAGTAGTATCAACCGATCTTACTTTAGTAATTACCGGAGGTCCGTCACCGGCATCATTTTTTTTACAGGCATACTGAAACAGCATCAGCCCAATAACCAGGATATATATCGAATACTTTTTCATACAAGAATTTTTTTAATGGTTTTAATATTGCACTTTGCTAAAATCAAACGCTACCGGGGCTTCTGAAAGAATGGGCGCCACCAGTAAATCCGATTCGGGATAAGGCAGATCGGCGTTATTGCCGCTCATGGAATAGTGCCTTTCACCCAACGTTTGCGGATTGTTGGTATCATCAAAATAAGTTACAAATGGATTGCCATTGTTATAGCTGATGTTATACTGCCCCCTGTTTTGGTTACTGAAATAGGCCAGCGCATTCGCCTGGTCAAAATAATACCATTGTTTCCAGTCGTACCAGGCATGTCCTTCAAACGCAAATTCAATTTTCTTTTCCTGGAATATATCCGCATAGCTGATAGAACTTTTAGAAGCGATACCGGCACGGGTTCTTACCGCATTGTAATACTTTAATGCCTCAGGATCAGCAGTAGTTGCAGTGTTACCCAGGATAGCATCTGCATAAATAAGGTAAACATCAGCCAGCCTGAATATATAAGTACTGATGTTTTCATTTTGCTGTCCGCCCAAACCGAAGTTGTCAGCTGGAGAACCAATCACATATTTTTTAACATACGCATGGTCGTTGCCGTAATAAGCACCTGTGGTAACTGGTGAATATATTTTTGCACCTCCTACCGAGTTTGTCGCATTGTTGAACAAAGTTGTATCTACATGCCAGCCACCATTTGCCGTATTGATATCCGGGTAATTTGTGCCAGGTAAAAAAATCGTTGCTTTGCGGCGAACAGAATCTGCCTTGTTAGCGGGGTCCATAAAATATTTGAGCAGGCTTGGTGAAGCACCGAAAGAACCTCCCCAGCCATCGCCTGTTTGCGTAATTTTTGAATCGTAGGCCAGGTTGGCCTGCATATGATTTTGAACAAACCACTGCCCACTGGGCACCCACAATAATCCAAACAAACATTCAGCTGGTGTTACAGTACCACTAAATTTTTTACTGGTGAAAAGATCATAATAATTCGGCAACAAAGTAAGGCCGCTGTTATTGGCTACATCACCAGCATAAAATTTAGCGCTGTCAAGATCTGTTTGATCACGGGCTCCTCCTGTTTTTCCCAAACCTGACCGCACCAGGTAGGCCCTGGCTAACATGCCTTCAGCGCTCCATTTGGTAATTCTTCCCGGCTGTGCGGGCAAGGCCGACAAATTATTTTTTGCCCATGTTAAATCATTGATCATAAACTGCCACGCATCGGCCAGGTTATTTCTTTTTATACTTGCATCGCCAAGCTGGAGGCTATTATCGTGAATAATGGGAACAGCACCCCAGTTTAAAGCCAGAAAATAATAGGCCGAAGCCCTCATAAAATAGCATTCCGCCAATCCGGCATTTCTTGCATCCTGGGTTGCACCTGCGCCAGCGTTCCTGATATTATACGCAACTACGTTGGCATTGGCCACCACTGACCAGAGCGCCTGGTAGGCGCTTTGCAAGGCACCGCTTCCATCGGTGGACGTAACTGAAAAAGTGAGATAGGCGCCTCTTCCGTTGTAGTTATCAGAAAGGCTATTGCCCCCTAATACATCGCCAATGTATTGAAGAGAGGTGCCATTATAGCCGCCCCAGGACCCATTGTATAAAGGACCGGTACCATTTAAAATATCTGTATTGGATTGATAATAGGTACCAGCGGTTGGTGAAGCTAATGGCGGGCGGTTTAAATAATCTTTTTTGCATCCCTGCATCGCCAATAGTACTATCAACGTTGTTAGTATTGTTGTTACGTTTTGTTTCATAATTATGTTTTATGTAATGCGGTTATTAATTATCAGAAATCCAACGCAAGACTTATTGAATAAGATCTTGTAGAAGGGTAACGGCCTTCATCCATACCAACGATATTTACACCGCTATAGTTGTACATGCCAACTTCAGGATCGTAGCCGGTATACTTAGTAATGGTAAATACATTTTGCGCCTGTATAGTAGCCAATGCCCCTTTAAAAATACGTGTTGCAGAAAGGAACTTTGTTGGTACCCTGTAGCTCAACCGAACGTTTTTTAATTTTACATAAGAACCATCTTCTACATTCCATTGAGATAGTCTTACATTGCCATTGGCATCGCTGCCTGTTGGCCGCTGGATATTGTGACCAGGGTTGGTAAGGCTTACATTTAACGCATCAGCAGGATCAAGGCTGCTTGGAATGGCAAAATTGGTTGCATTCTGAAAATGGTTACTGTAAGGTCCCGTACCCAATGGCAATGTTTCATTTTCATACCGGGTAAGGTTTAATAACTGGTTGCCCTGCACTCCTGTAAAAAACACGTTTAGTTCAAAATTTTTATAATCAAACGTTGAGGTAAAATTATAGGTGAACTTAGGCCATGGATTACCAATAATGGTACGATCCTTATTATCTATTACGCCATCGCCATTTATATCCTTGAATTTAACATCGCCTACCCACGAACCTTTTACAGGATCGATAATCTGTGGAGTTCCCATAGCACCGGTTTGGATGGCGTGACCGGCAATATCTTTATAATCCTGGAAAAGTCCTTCTGCAACATACCCTGTAAACATGCTTAAAGGTTGTCCAACCTGGGTAAGAAATTCTGCCTGGCGGCTGTTGGTAGAAGAATAATATTGGGTATAGATGGTGGAAACCAATTTAGTTACTTTATTCCGGTCAAAAGAGAAATTAACGCCTGTTTTCCATTGGAAATCTTTTTTTGAAATATTGACAGTATTAACTGTTACACCAAAACCTTCATTTAACATACCCCCGTAATTTCTAATTGGCCAGCTCAGTTGACCTCCATACCCGCCGCTAAGGTAACCTCCTAAATATGCCGGACCGGATGCAGCCAAAATAAGATTGGAAATCTCTTTGCGGTAAGCATCTGCTATTACTTCAACACGATTATTAAACATGTGTAAATCCAACCCCAGGTTACGCGTTGATTTATCCTGCTCCCACTTTAAGTCGGGATTAGGAAAGTTAGCGGGTAAGAAACCCGAACCCCAAGGAGTGGCTGTAGGATACAGGTTAGAGTAAATAGCACCACCGGAACCCGCGTTGCCTGAAAGACCAAATTCGGCCCTCAATTTCAGATCATTGATAAAACTCAAACCTTTCATGAAATTTTCATCAGACAATTTCCAGGCAAGTGAAATTGCAGGAAAAGTACCAAAACGATTATTGGGTCCAAAGTTTGAACTGCCATCTCTTCTAACCACAAACTGGGCGATATATTTATTGTCATAAATATAATTTAAACGGGCAAAATACGATTCACTCGCACCGTCGCCACGATAACTACTAGTTGTTTGAGTAAGAGGAGCAGAAACACTTAACTCCTGGATTGAATTGGTGGAATATTTTTGGCCGTTGCCACTTAATCCCTGGTAGGCGTAATATTGAGCTTCATGCCCAACCATTGCAGAAATAGCATGTTCCTTTATTTTGTAGTCGTATTGCAGCCTTGTATTAAAAGAAACCCAGTAATTATTACCACTCGATCTTCCACCCAATGTATTGGGGTTTACATAAGCTCCCAATGTATAAGAAGGATTAAAATTAAAGTTATTGGTAAATGTATAATTGCCGTTTACTTCAGTATGCCAAACCAGGTTTTTAACAGGGGTAATATCAAAATTTAAACCGCCTATCATTCCAAAGGAAGTATTGTAGTTGTTATTTAACAAAGCAACCGCAACTGGGTTGGTAGTAGAATACTGGGCCTGTGCCAATGAAGGTCCGCCAAATGTACCATCGGCGTTTTTAACCGGAATGGTTGGGTTTTGCCCCAAGGCTAAATTGATAATATTTCCCTGGAAAGTATTTACTTTTTCCTTAGTAGTAAAGGCGCTTAAATTGGTTCCAAACTTAAGCCATTTATTGGCCTGATTACTCAGGTTTAGTCTTACTGAACCTCTTTGAAATCCCGATCCTATCGCTACCCCATCCTGGTTAAGATAATCCCCGGAAAAATAAAAGGTTGATTTATCGGTTCCTCCACTTATTGACAACGAATGTTTTTGTAAACGGGTACGGCGAAACAATTCATTCTGCCAGTTGGTACCTTGACCCAATAATGTAGGGTCCGACAATTCAGCAGGTTCCACACCTACGAGTCCCAGTTTTTGCAATTTTTGAATATAGAGTGCATATTGCTGCAAATTCATAACTGGTAATGGTTTCGGACGGTCCTGAATAGTTTGTAACTCGCTGGCGCTAACTTTTGTCAGGCCAGACTTCCCTTGTTTTGTAGTGATCATCAATACACCATTGGCGCCCGCTGAACCATAAATGGAAGTAGCAGCAGGCCCTTCCAACACGCTAATATTTTCAATATCATCCGGGTTAATACCTGCCAGTTCGTTGGCTTGGCTCGCACCGGAATTATATGCACCACCGGAAGGTAATCCTGGTCTTATCTGCACACCGTCTATAACATATAATGGCTGGTAATTGCCAG
>JANYFI010000286.1 GCA_025362765.1 Ferruginibacter sp.
CCCCCGCATGAGCATAAACATTTGCTGGGTAATTTTCACAATGGCGATGCAAGCCACGTAAAAAAAGCCATTGATACCGCATTAAACGCAAAAGAAAAATGGGCCAACATGGCCTGGGAAAACAGGGCAAATATATTTTTAAAAGCAGCAGATTTATTAGCCACAAAATATCGGGCGCTGATTGTTGGTACTACTATGCTGGGGCAAAGTAAAAACCCCTACCAGGCAGAAATAGATGCGGCCTGCGAACTAATAGATTTTTTAAGATTCAATGTACATTTTCTAAGCGAAATTTACCGCCAGCAACCCATTAGCGGAGCAGGTATGAATAACCGGGTTGAATACAGGCCGCTGGAAGGTTTTGTACTCGCTGTTTCTCCTTTTAACTTCACTGCAATTGGGGGGAATTTGCCCAGCAGTGCAGCCATGTGTGGTAATGTGGTTGTATGGAAGCCTGCCTATACCCAATTATACAGTGCCCGTATTTTTATGCAGGTTTTAAAGGAAGCAGGCTTACCGGATGGTGTTATTAATATGGTGATTGTTGATGGCCCGGTATTAGGGGAAGTTTGTTTTGAACATCCCGATTTTGCAGGGGTACACTTTACAGGAAGTACCGGCGTATTTAATCATTTCTGGAAAATAATTGGTGCCAACATGGGCAAGTATAAATCCTATCCACGCATTGTCGGCGAAACTGGTGGTAAGGATTTCGTGATAGCACACAAATCGGCAAATGTAGATGTGTTGGTAACGGCGCTTGCGAGAGGAGCTTTTGAATATCAGGGACAAAAATGCAGCGCCGCTTCAAGAGCTTATATTCCATCTAATATTGCTGATGAAGTAAAAAAGAAATTGGTAGCGATGTTGAAAACGATGAAAATGGGCACAACCGAAGACTTCACCAATTTTATCAACGCAGTAATAGATGAAAAAAGTTTTGATAAACTGGAAGGATATATAAAAGCGGCCAGAAAAAAGGGAAGCGGCGTTAAGATCATCGCCGGAGGACATTGCGATAAATCAAAGGGATATTTTATTGAACCTACTGTGATAGAAACCACGGACCCAAAATATGTTACCATGTGTGAAGAATTATTCGGTCCGGTACTGACAGTATATGTATACGACGAAAACAAATATGAAGAAGTTTTGAAACTGGCTGACACAACTTCTCCATATGCACTTACAGGGGCCATTATTGCCCAGGACAGGTACGCCGTTGAACAAGCAGTTCAACTTCTTCGCAACAGTGCCGGCAATTTTTACATTAACGATAAACCAACCGGTGCAGTTGTCGGTCAGCAACCTTTTGGCGGTGCAAGAGGCAGCGGCACAAACGATAAGGCGGGCAGTATTTTAAATTTATATCGCTGGCTGAGTGTAAGAACTATTAAAGAAACCTTTGTGCCGGCAACAGGTTATGAATATCCATTCATGAATGAAAAATAATTTATGATTGGCCAGAAACGTTAAGCTGCTTTACTTTGAAGCAGCATTTGCACATTGATTACAGAAAAGGATACCGTAGCGTAATGCAGGTTTTATTAAGAGGGCAACGTGGGTTGCGTTCTCGCTGGCAGTGCAAGGGGCACATATTTTGAAGAATGCTTTGCGTTATCAATTTTCCAAACAATCCATTCAGGCACTTTACTGTTGCGTCAGTGAATGGTTATTTTATTATTATCCATTTATATTGAACTAATACCATTTATAAATAAAAAGTAGTCCAATATTCAGATATTGGATTTTTTGTTTTACATTTGGACTATATAATAAATATATCATGGCGCATCCTTTTCAGATTACAGTAAAACAAACGCTGGCTGAACTTCGTCGGCTTCAACGTAGTCATGGGGAGTTAATAGGCAAACGCTTACTAATGTTAATAGAGATTAAGCGGCATGAAAAAACAGGTATTTCCAAACGGGAGCTTTCCCGTATTACAGGAATTAACCATAATAGTATAGTGAAGTGGCGTAAAGTGTATAACCAGGCGGGCATTGAGCCGCTACTAAAACATGGTCGTGTGGGAGGTTTTAAGAAAAGTGTTGTAAGTAAAGAAGAGCACGACAAAATAGCCAGGAAGCTACAGGATCCCAAAA
>JANYFI010000294.1 GCA_025362765.1 Ferruginibacter sp.
ATTTAAGTAAAGAACATTTTGAATGGCAGGATGATTATTTCGCTGTATCGGTTAGTGAGTCTGGCTTACATGCCGTGAGGGAATATATTAAAAACCAGGAGGCTCATCATACAAAGAAAACATTTGCAGAAGAGTATGATGAGTTTATAAAAAAATATGGATTTGTTTTGATAAAGGGCTGAAGCCCTTTGTATAATCCTTTTCTTCTTCCCTGGGCTAAAGCCCAGGGCAATTCATGAAGCCTGGGAAAGTTATTAAACCAAGGGGAATTCATACTACACAGGGCAACTCATACTGCAGAGTAGACTTCATCAATTGCTCCGGGCTTTAGCCCGGAGGATAAATAATAAAAATAAAAGGGCTTTAGCCCAAACAAATGAAAGCTATCATAGATTGTAACAGTTTTTATTGCAGTTGCGAAAGAGTATTTATGCCGCACCTGGATCATAAACCGGTGGTGGTATTGAGCAACAACGACGGCTGCATTATATCCCGTAGCGACGAAGCAAAGGAGTTGGGCGTAGGTATGGCCGGCCCCTATTTTCTGGCAAAGCCACTGATTGAAAAACACAAGATCACTACGTTTTCATCCAACTATAATTTGTATGGCGATTTGAGCTGGCGGGTGATGGAAACCCTTCGCTTATTATTGGGCGAAGAAAATGTGGAAGTGTATTCTGTGGATGAAGCTTTTTTAAATTTAGATGAGTTGGCTGCTGACAATTTACAGCAAGCAGGATTAACAATAAGAGAAACAGTAGAGCAATGGACCGGCATAAAAGTATCTGTTGGTATTGCGCCAACTAAAGTATTGTCGAAAGTAGCTAATCATTTGGCGAAGAAAAATAAGCTTGCCACGCAATGTGTAGTGGTGCTGGATTCAAAAGAAAAAATTAGCGAAGCCCTGCAAAATACCCCGGTAAATGAAGTATGGGGTGTAGGCGCACAATATGCAGAAAAATTAAAAGAGATGAACGCTGTTTTTACAGCATTTGACTTATCGAAAAAAACAGAAGCCTGGGCGCATAAAAATTTGGGTGGCGTGGTAGGCGTTCGGCTGGTGAAGGAATTAAAAGGAGAACCTGTAAGTGATATTGCAATGCAACTGAAAGAGAAAAAAATGATTGCTACTACAAGGATGTTTGGCAGCCCGGTTAAAAGTATTACAGCTATTAAAGAGGCTGTGGCCACCTATACTTCGAGGGCTGCGGAAAAGTTGCGGCGGCAAAAAAGCGCTGCCAATATTATTAGTGTATTTGTAGTACCAAAAGAACCGATGCAGCAGGGGCATTACCGGCATGGGCCAACGGTAAGCCGATACGTTACTTTACCGGTAGCCACCTCTTCTACCCATGAGCTGATAAAGCCCGCTGTGCAGCTGGTGGACCGTTTATACCAGGAAGGTAAAATGTATAAAAAGGCCGGTGTAATGCTCAGCGGACTGGTGCCTGATGAAACGATACAAGGCAATCTTTTTATGGAGGAAACGCACAATGGCAAGCGCCTGTTAATGGATATGATTGACAATGTAAACTTCGCTATGCGGGATGATATGATAAAGTTTGCGGTATCGGGCACCACCAAAAACTGGAAGATGCGGCAGGAACTCAGGAGCCCACGGTATACCAGTCGCTGGAACGAAATCTGTGAAGTAAAATAGCGGTGATGTTTAACTAAAACGCCAAACAACTACCAAGCTTTGTAATGATGTTGAGCCACCAACCTTTTGCTAAAACAAATTTTGTTGCTGGGCGATGAAGGCAGGCTTTTGCAATGTTAACCCGCATTCTTTATTCAGTTTATCAACGAGGTAAACTGTCAGGTCCGGCGAGGTTGCTTCATTGTGCGTGTGCATGAAAAAATACACCTCGCTTAAACCTTTATTTAACCAATATTTAATACGGTTTACCCATTCATCAATTCTCGTAAAGTCGGAGCTATGCAGGCTGTTGCCTACGTAGCGGATAAATGTTTTGGCAACGGGCAAATACATGTGTGCACAATCTCTTCTGCCGCTGGCATCGGTAATTACCGCACCCATATTCAGTTGCCGCAATGTTGAAAAAAGTTCATTGGCAATAGCTGCATTGGCAAACCATTCCGGGTGGCGGACCTCTACAAAAAATGGCAGGTCTTTTGGCAGCGATTGCAGGTAAGCAAACAATTCATTTTTTCTGTTAGGAGAAAAGGATTCACTTACCTGGATAAAAACAGGACCGAGGTTTTTACCAAACGCCAGCACGCCCTTTAAAAATTCAGTAGTCAATACATCTTTACCTTTAAGGCTTCCAAAATGTGTTACGCCGTTGTACATTTTCGGGCAAAATAAAAAGTCTTTTCCTGTTGCTTTTTCCGCCCATTTTTGAATGCCTTCCGGACCGTAAATTTTGTAATGCGTAGCGTTTAATTCAATGCTGTTGTAATGCTGTACATACTGTTGCAGAAAATCTTTTTCCTTTGTTTTGGGTGGATAAATTTTGCCTACCCATTCCGTTCTTCCCCACTTGGCACAGCCAATATATACCTTTGGATTTTTTACCGCCACGCCATTTAATACAATACTGTTAAAGGCCGGATCAGCCGGTAAACTAAAATCAATGTTATCCAATTCACTTTCTTGTACACGCCCAAATTCCATAGCTAACCTTTATAATTTTGTTTTACATTTTTATTTTTCCGTTCCTGAGTTTTTCATAAATAGTAATATTCATTAGCACAAGCAACATACCATAAAAAATATCTTCTAAAGGAATGGTATAAATTCTGATGCCGAGGTTTTCCGCATTGTTGTACATCACCACCGGGATGGCGGTTAAAAAACCGTTTACCAGTAAGAACGGTATTAAAATAATGGCGTACGCCACTACAAAAAAAGCGGCATTAAAATCCCGGAAGAATTTTTTAAATACATACAACTTGCCGATAAACAGCGCACACAAAATACAAGTCCAACTGGTGTAATACCTGTTATACAAAATAAGGCCTGTCACTAATAAAACAACAGCCAATAGTTG
>JANYFI010000414.1 GCA_025362765.1 Ferruginibacter sp.
GTATGAATCTTGTAAAGCCTTTTGTAGTCTACGTATCCTCTGTTCATTATATAAAAACTGTTGACTTCAAAATTAATAATATCCAGCACATTTACATCGTGAACAGAAGTAGGGGAAAACAAAATAAATTCAGGGATAACTGTTTTTAAATCAAGTTGGGTGTGAAGTTTTATGCCTCCCTTGGTTGATCTGAAAGTAGCCCAACAAAATGCGGAAAGACACAAATCAATAGTTGTTGCATTTATGGCGAATACATTTTCTTTGAGAGATACTTCCAATTCATCGTCCTTTTTTTATTTTCAAAAATTCAAATTGTTTCCAAGCTAAATTCGCTGCAAACTCAATACTGACAATACTTTCAAAGAACTAAAAATTTCAATAAGGGTAACTATTCAGTCTCCTAAAAAGTCAAAATTGCTTAATTTTCTAAATCTGTGTCGGCGTAAATTTTCTGTCCACGAAGCCAACTGTTCCAATTGTATTCAACGGGCAGGGATTTACAGTATTGGTCATTTTAGCCAAAATGAAAAATGCACCTTTCACTACGATTTTTGTATTAACAGGTATTTCTTTCAATAATGTTATTTCACTGTATCCAACATAAGTTGTACCCTTTACTACCGGTATTCTTTCAAACCTAATACCATCTACTGCTGCTTTAACATCCGTTTTATCATTGCCTGCAGCAGTGCTGTCGGATTTTACATCTTCTTTTTTCGGATGTTCATTTTCAATATGCATATCCGTTACAATAAAAATATAATCCTGTCCCTGAAAGCTGACAATAGCTGAGGTAGGAACTGCCGGTACAATAGCTTTATCAAGACTGACATTTGCAGTAACATTCATGCCATCTATCAATCCTGTTTTATCGCCCATTACTTTGGCATGTACAGGAATGGTTTTGGTATTGCTTTCAAATGCAGTTCCAATCGAAAAAATCGTTGCATCCTATTCTTTACCGGCATTATTGGTTACTGTAAAATGTATGGTTTTATTGGGCTTTACTTTTGCCAGATCTTTTTCATAGACATATAAATCAAGGTGCAATTGCGAATTATTTACAATCTCAGCAATCGGTGATGACACATCCACATTGGAATCCAGTTGTGCCATTACTTTACTAACGGTGCCGCTGATCGGTGCTCTCACTGTAACTGATGATGAAAAAGTTTGTGATGCCCCTAATGCTGATAATTGTTTCTGCAGCTTACTCCCAAATCTCTCCCCTACCTTTAAAGTGTAAGAATACTATAAAAGAAAGGAAAAAAAGATTTAATAATCTATTAAATAAATCTTTTGAAAGAAAAAATATTTACTTTACCTTCGATTTTAGCTAAATAGCAGGATTAATTATGAAAATAACTGATGGTACATATAGGTTTTTCAGAGGTTTATATCTCTTCATTACTACTATTGTTTTATTAGGTAGCCAGTTAACATTGATGGCTCAACAAACGGTCTTGTCGCAAAATGGTATTGCAATTATTCCTTACCCAAAAGAAGTGAAGTTGGTAGGTGCTGATTTTGTACTGGATAACAGCATCACCATTATACCCGATAAAAATGCATCATCCAACGATCAATTTGCCGCTGGCCAATTATATAAATATTTAACAACTGATCTGGGCTTGAAGTGCGACATCAGTCAACATGCAACTGGAAAATCAATTGTACTAACCAGGAAGGGAGTTAATAAAAAATACGGTGATGAAGGATACTCATTGATAGCAAATGAAAATAGCCTGGTTGTAAAAGCAGCAGGTGAAGCCGGGCTGTTTTATGGGGTACAAACAATGATGCAACTGGTTCAAAAACGGCCATCACAGGCGTTTATAAAAGGAATGGAAATATCCGACTGGCCCGATACAAAAGTAAGGGCGGCGCATTATGATACCAAGCATCACCAGGATACCCGTGCATTTGTAGAAAGTTTTATACAGGATCTTTCAAAGTACAAGATCAATATGCTCATTTGGGAATGGGAAGACAAATTTGCTTACCCGAGTCATCCTGAAATAGGGGCGCCTGGCGCATTCACCATGAAGGAGATGCAGGAAATTACACGGTATGCCCACCAGTATCATATTCAGATTGTGCCACTGGTACAAGGTTTAGGCCATGTAAGCTTTATTCTTAAATGGCCACAGTTTGCTAACCTTCGGGAATTGCCCGCTTCCAATTTTGAATTTTGTCCTTTAAAAGAAGGTGCTTATCAACTGCTGTCTGATCTGTGGCAGGATGCGGTAAAGGCAACTCCCGGATCAAAATACATTCATATCGGTTCGGATGAAACCTATGAATTAGGAGCCTGCCCGGAATGTAAATTAAAACAAGCCGAAATTGGAAGAAGTGGATTGTATCATCTTTTTGTTGGCAAATCTGTTGACTTGCTTAAAAATACGGGGCGCCAGATAATGGCCTGGGAAGCCCCGATGGGCTGGGCAAAAGGGCGGCTACAGGTATATCACCAGGGCCAGGATGCGAAGGAAGAAAAATCCGGAACACCCAGGCAGGGACTTGTGTTAACTGAGTCGTACGATTACGAAACTCCGGAATTAAAATATGCCCGGCAAGCCAAGGCGCTAGGTCACCCGGTATTTGCTTACGATCCTAATCCCGGCATCGAACAATTATTTCTTCCTTACTTTTTTAGTAAGGGCGATGAAGGGCGTATGCAAAAAGGAAGTTTGGAAAACTCCTATAATTTTCTGCAATCTACCATGGGCAAAGCCGTGTTTGATGGCGTCATCAGAACCTCCTGGGATGATGCCGGCCTTCCGATGCAGGCATGGATGTTAAGCTTTGCCACAACGGCCGCTTTCTCATGGAATGCAGCTGCTCCCGGGTTGCCGGAATTTACTTCTACCTTTTTTAAAAACCGGTATGGAAGCGATGCCACCAAAGTGGATACGCTTTACAAATTGCTGAATGAAGGCGCATACTTTTATATGGAAAGTTTTGAAAGAAGGGTATGGGCGTGGGGAGAAATAGGTAAAACACATCTTCCGGACTTACCCAGGGGCGATGCCTTGGAATACGACCCGTTCTGGAATACGGAATATGCAGACAGGATAAAAGCAGCCAACGAATATCTTGAAAAGATGAACAGGGCCATTGCAATCTGCCGGCAAAACCTGGGCGTGAATATCAGCAACCGGTATGATATAGAAGTATTTCTGACGCTGGCAAATTTGATAAAACATACCGCTTCAACATACCTTGCTTTATCGCAATTGGAAAAGGCGATAAAACAGGCGCACGAACAACGTTTCGCCGATTTGCAAGGGTCATATCAAAGCCTTGAAAAAGCTGAACAAATTGTAAAAAATAATCTGAGTGAAAGAGAAAAAATATTCAACGAACTGGTTAAGGTTTGGGAACAAACAAGGTTGCCAAAAGGAATGTCAACAGCAATGAAGACTTACTTTTTTGAACAGGACCGAACCCGTCATTTTGCCAACCGTGTTGCCGGTATGGAATATCTAATTGTGGATGAACAGAAATTAAATCTGGAAGATTATCTGTCAAAACTTCAGCTTTATATGAAAAATTTTAAACAGCGTTTTTTAAGCGCAACCAATAGTAATTGAATTTTTAAAATCAACCACTAAAAAATACCTATGCCTTTATCAAGAAGAAATTTTGTAAAAAACGTATCAATTACTGCTGCCGGATTAAGTGTGGTTAATCCATTTAATTCCTATGCAAAATCTGGCGAAGCAAAGGTGAAACTTGGTTTTATTGGAACGGGGCTTAGAGGCCAGGCACACCTGGCTACGGTGCTTAAAAGGGATGATGTAGAAATAGTAGCGATCTGTGATGTTGATGCCCGTATGCTGCAAATGAGTAAAGAACTTATTGGCAAATCAGGTAAAAAAATGCCGCCCATTTATACCGGCAACGATTATTCGTACCGGGAATTACTGGCATTGAAAAATATAGACGCTGTCATTATTGCAACTCCATGGGAGTGGCATAAGCCGATGATTATGGATGCACTTTCCGCAGGGATAAAATACATTGGCACAGAAGTTATATTGGGTATAACACTGGAAGATCACTGGGAAGTAGTAAGGGGTACAGAAAAAAACAATGCCCATGTAATGATGCTGGAAAATGCCTGCTACAGAAGGGATACGCTGGCTATTACCAATATGGTAAGAGAAGGATTGTTTGGAGAAATGATTCACCTGCAGGGAGGTTACCAACATGACCTTAGAGGTGTAAAATTCAATGATGGAATAACGCCTTATAACAGTGGTGCTGAGTTTGGAGAGAAGGGGTTTTCAGAAGCAAAATGGAGAACCAATCATTCGGTAAACCGCAATGGTGATTTATACCCAACTCATGGTGTGGGGCCATTAGCGATGATGCTTAACATTAACCGCGGAAACCGCTTTGAATCGCTCTGCTCTTTTTCCACAAAAACCAGGGGATTGCATAATTATATTGTTAAGAAAGGCGGAGCAGATCATCCAAATGCAAAAGTGCTTTTTAAACTGGGTGATGTAGTAACTACACAAATAAAATGCTCCAATGGCGAGACGATATTGCTGCAGCATGATACCAATCTCCCGAGGCCATATTCATTGGGTTTTAGGGTACAGGGAACCAACGGTATCTGGATGAATATTAACAATGGAATTTTTATTGAAGGCCAATCCAAATATGATCATGAACATTGGGATGATGCAAAGTTGTGGCTGGATAAATACGATCATCCTATATGGAAAAGGTGGAGTAAGGAGGCTTATCAAACTGGCCATGATGGGATTGATTTTTTTGTGATGCATGCGTTTATTGAGTCAGTAAAAAGAAAGACAGCAACTCCAATGGATGTGTATGATGCCGCGGCATGGAGCGCCATCACACCCTTGAGTGAAACAAGTGTAGAGCTGGGTAACCAGACAGTTGATTTTCCTGATTTTACCGGCGGCAGATGGATGACGCATAAAAATACTTTTGCGTTGACGGATGAATATTGATGGAAGCATTGGTTTTTTAAACCTTTGTTTTTTAAAGCAAAGGAAGTACTAGATCTTCTAATAATCAGGGAGAAACCAGGCAGTAAATTGCCAAAATTCTAACGCCTCAATTTACTTTTTAGAAAAAAATAAGCTATGAAATTTTCTGTAGTAAAATTCCTGATAAGTGCCATTTCCTGCTTTTCTTTTATACTTACCATGGCTCAGCCAATCGGTAAAGTGATAGAAAAGCAAACCATTAAAAGTACTGTTCTTGGTAAAGATGTAAACTATTCGGTTTACCTGCCTGCGGATTATACTAGCTCTGAGCGCACGTATCCTGTTGTTTATTTATTACATGGTTTTACGGATGATAATACAGCCTGGATCCAGCTTGGAGAAATAAACCGGTATGCTGATAAAGCAATTGCTGACGGCATTATTCCTCCAATGATCATTATAATGCCGAATGGGGATTCCAGTTTTTATATCAACACTTATGACGGCAAAGAAAATTATGAAGATTTTTTTGTGAATGAATTTATACCCTCAATAGAAAAAGCATATCGCATTAAAGCTGAAAAGAAATATCGGGGTATAGCTGGTTTATCTATGGGTGGCTATGGTTCGATGATAATTTCATTAAAACATCCTGACCTGTTTGTGGCTGCCGCACCCCTTAGCGCCGCCGTGTGGGATGATAATGCAATTACAGGCATGTCTGAAGAAGATTATAATGATGAGGTCGGAAAATTATTTGGCCGTGATTTAAAAGGTAAAGCCCGGCTTACCAAAACATGGTACGATAACTCCATTTTGAAAATAGTAGCTGAAAAAAAAGCGGATGATTTAAAAAAAGTTCGTTACTGGATTGATTGCGGTGATGATGATTTTCTTACGAAAGGCAATTGCCTTCTGCATATTGCTTTAGCAGAGAAAAAAGTGCCGCATGAATATCGGGTTCGTGATGGAGTGCATAACTGGACGTACTGGCGTACCGGCATTGTAGAAGCACTAAAATTTATCGGAGATAGTTTTCGGTAGAAATAAATTTGTTTGATAAGAAATCTCCTGAATTTTAGAGATGCCATGGATGCTGCTGATTAAGGCAGTGGTCTTTAAGTGACAGGCATTTAAAGTCAACCTGGTGAGTTAATAGTGTCAAATGCTTTGATTTTATACACCTTTAGAAGATATATCCGTTACAGGCATCTTACGTAAACTGATTCCGGCCCTGTTCCAGGCATTTATGTTTATAACAGCCATAATTAATTGTGCTGTTTTCTCTTCACCAAAAAGCATGATTGCTTTGTCATACACTTCATCCGAAAGGCCATGCTGATGAATCAATGTAATTTCTTCTGTTAGGGCTAAAACTATTTTTTCCTCTTCTGAGTAAATATCTGTCTCCCGCCAGGCATTCAGCAGGTAAATGCGTTGTTCAGTTTCTCCCAACTTCCGGGCATCCCTGGTGTGAAGGTCAAGGCAAAATGCACACCCATTAATTTGGGAAGCCCTTATCTTGATTAACTCTTTAGTGAGAGGCTGTATTGAGGTGGATTCCAGGTATATTTCGAGGCCCCTCAGCGCCAGGTGCGCTTTGGGTTGAATCTCTTTTAGGTTGAATCTTTTATTCATCAAAATCAATTTTTGCAAATGAAAATTTAATTTGTAAACGCCTTTAAAGGCTGATGATTTTTGTCAGATGGATTTTAATACACCTGATCGATGATCGCAAACAAAACTTATCAAATCTGTTATCTTTTAAAGAATCAGCCGCCTTTTATTATTGAGCATTTTGTGTATTTATATTGGCGCCTGTCAACTTATATACCTTTCCATCTGTCTTGGTTAAAATGTACAATTCACCTTTGGAATCTCTACCAAAATGGAGGTCAGCACGTTCATTTTTACAAAGCTCTTTCAGCGTATGCAGTATGCCTTTGATTGAAATTTTCCATTCCATTACCGGAGCCTGTTTGCCCAGTTGGATGTCAGCGATATTGATGTAAAATAACCTGCCTGTGGCAATGTCGCCAAACAAATATTTCCCTTTAAGCTGGGGTATGGATTTACCCCAGTACTCAAGCCCGCCACAAGTCGCTATACCTTCATCATGGTCGTATTCCGCAATGGGGTAGGTAATTTTATAAATACTGTCGTTTGCTGCAAGCGGATAAACTTTATTCAAATCGCCCTGTGGGTCCAGCACAAAATTACCTTCTCTTATTGGCCAGCCATAATCATGTCCGGGCAGTACAAGATTTATTGCTTCAATATTTCCCTGCCCAATATTACAGGCCAGCAGCTGGCCTGCTGTAGTCCAGCTAATGCGGTGTGGATTTCTAAAACCATAGGCGTAAATTTCTCCGAGTTTTTTGGATTGGCCTGCAAAAGGATTATCCGCCGGGATACCATAATGGCCATTAGCGCTGTTGCTTCCAGCCGGGTTTAAGCGAAGAATGCTTCCCCATACTTTATCGGTACTGTGCGCAATAAAAGGGTAGCCTTCTTCCACAGCAGCACCATCACCGATACATACATACAACAGGCCGTAATCTTTACTGCCGGGTTTTGAAAGTGGGTTGAAGGCAATCTCCTGCACGCCATGCATACCCGTTACCATATTTACCCTGAAAAGCTCCCTGGCTGTTCCTGAAAAAGTAGCCGCATTGGGAGTTGTCGTTTTCCATTCTGTAACCACCCATTGCAGCGTTACTTTAATAGAATCTGCATAACCAAAATCAGCCTTACCTGAGCCGGGCGCTTCGGCATGTGAAGTATATAAAAGACCGTTTTTAGCAAAGTCTGGATGAAAGGCAAAACTACCAAAACCAGTTGCCACCCTTGGTTCGTGAATGAATGTTGGTTTCAATTTAGCCATGTCCATATAAACGACGGGCTTATTATTTTCAAGTTTATACAGCTTGCCCCGGAGGTCTACAATAAAAATGTTGCCGGTATGTGGCTCAAAATCTAATTTGGTAATTCTGGCTGCCGGTATGTGGCCACTGTCGATAGAAGGCGGTATTTGTGTAACCAGGTCTATATCTACTGTTAGGTTAGAAAGTTTAATTGGTTCGGGTATTGGATTGGATATGGCGTTTTCATTTTTTGCCAGCTTTTGTTCAGGCAATTTTTGTGTATTCAAAAACGCAATAATACTGTTGATTTCCTCTTTTGTAAGATTGGAAAAAGAGGTCATAGTTATCTTATATTTTTTAAGTAATTCATTGGCACGGCTATCTCCTGACGCAATAATTTTTTGAGGATCCTTAATGAAATTCTCAATCCACTCAGCAGATACGGAATCCGTTATACCACCTAATTGCGGCCCCATCCCATCCTGTTTAAAATTGTGGCATCCACCGCAATATTTAGTGAAAGACGTTTCGCCTTTGGCTATCACTTTAGTGTCTGTAGAAATGGTACTTTTATTTAACGGCGAGCCGGAGTTGCAGGAGATGAAGTACAGCAATAACATTAAGCCGCTTGAAATAATAAGAATCCTTTGTTTCATGAATTATTGATTGATTCTGTTGAAAATGCTTCAGAAATAGACCATTTGGGCTAATACAATTTTTGTAAACGTACCTCATAAAACTAATGGCAGTTTATTTGGATGAGAACTATGCCCTTTTGTTTTCCATTATAATTAATTACGAAATAAAAGTAAAAATATCTTATTTTTCCTTTACTTTGGCAAACAATTAAATTTTTTTAGAGGCAATGCATGGGTAAGTTCTATAAAAAAATGCCTTTTTTATAGAAAAAAACTACATTCACTACATTGTTAACTAATTATTATTGCATAATGCTTAAAAAACCGCTTGTATTTACTTATTATTATAAATAATTTAAACTTTTTACAATTAGCTGTTTATAAATTAAACTCGAACGTATGGAAAATGGAGAAGGTAAATCTACAGTAAGTCGTAGAATTAAGATTTTAGAATCACTTAAAGTTCACGGACAGGTTAATGTAAATGAACTCAGCGAAACTTTAGGGGTAACAGGGGTAACCATAAGAAATGACCTGGCACAACTAGAAAAGAAACGGGTGTTGATAAGAGCCCGGGGCGGGGCCATAAAGATGGAGCAAAACTTTGCGGAAGAAGATTATCCACTATCCGATAAGCAAAAAAAGCATCTTGCAGAAAAAAAAGAAATCGGGATTAGGGCGGCGGAATTAATAGATGAAAACAACACCATTATAATAGACTCAGGTTCTACCACCTATGAGCTTGCTAAAAACCTGAAGAGTTTTAATGCGCTTACGGTTATAACAAATGCACTGAATGTAGCGACAGTACTGGCAGAATACAACAATATCAATGTAATTGTTCCGGGAGGTATGTTGAAAAAAAATTCCTTATCCCTTGTTGGCATCCTGGCAGAACGGGGCTTTAAAGATTATTTCTGTGATAAGCTATTCCTGGGTGTGGATGGTTTCGATCTCGATTTTGGTATATCAACACCAGATCCCGAGGAAGCTCACCTGAACCAGATAATGATTGAGATTTCAAAGGAAGTGATTGTTGTTGCGGACTCCAGTAAATTTCAAAGAAGAGGGTTTGCGTTTATCGCTCCATTAAATAAAATTAGTACAGTTGTTACTGATAAAGGCATACTGCCGGAAAGTAAAGCCAGGCTGGAAAAGGCGGGTGTAAAAGTAATTATAGCATAACCCCGTTCGATCATTAATTTGTAGCGGTATAATAAAATTCTTCTCCTTTATTATGCCAATGGGCATATCTTTTTTTATAAAATGGCTAACTGTTTATAACCGCAATCACAGGTAATGCTACATGTGGACAAACTAAAAAAGGGGGGATTACCCAATCTGCCTCCCAAACGTCATTTATCTTCCCGCTTTCAGGATAGCATTAATCATATCTTCACTGCATTTGCGATTTTATTTGCACCTTCCTATGTCTGCAGCTATTCTATCGTAAAAATATAACACGATGAGATTAAGCGTGAAGTGGTTACAAAAAATGGTTTCGTTTCCTATTTCTTTAACGAACGGCTTACTGTTGCAATGCATGCAACTGGTTTAAATCTGTAACATATCTACAATGAAGAAAATTCAATGTGTATATACTAAAGCTTATTAAATAGTGAGTTTTAGTATTCCTGACTTATTAATTATGTCTTACAGCATAAAGGAAATTATTTATTTTATTAAAAAGTAAAAGAAATATTTTATACTTTCAAAACCTTTTATTACCTTCATTCTTACTAAAATATAACGAAATGAAGAAAAAAATGCTGCTTAAGAAAATTACGGTTTTCGCCATTGTACTTTTTTGCTTAGTAGGAGCGAGTGTGTATGGGCAGGACGTTAAGATTAAAGGAACTGTAATTTCCGCCTCAGATGGCATACCTATTTCAGGTGCCAGTATTATGGTTCAAAATTCAAAAATTGGTGTTACGACAGATGAAAATGGAAATTATAGTATTGAGGTACCCAAAACAAACACAACACTTGTTTTTTCTTATACCGGCCGGGTTTCTATTACGATAAATGCTAAAAACAATGCTGTTATAAACGTTAAAATGGAAGTTGCCAAGGGGCAGCTTGCAGAAGTGGTGGTAACTGCATTGGGTATAAAAAGAGCATCTAAAGATTTGGGATATTCTGTGCAGACCTTGAGTGGGGAGCAGGTTTCCACAGCTAAAGAACTTAACGTAGCAAATTCTTTACAGGGACAGGTGGCAGGAGTGTATGTAAATCAATCATCTGGCGGCCCCGCAGGATCAACTTATATTGATATAAGGGGCGCCAGTTCAATAGGAGGGAATAATTTGCCTTTATTTGTAGTGGATGGTGTACCTATTGATAATCAGCAACTAGGTATACAGACTTATGACGCAGGAACCGGAAATTTTGGATTAAAAGGCGGACCGCAATTATATGGAGCAATGCGGGATTTTGGTGACGGAATTGGTAATATTAATCCTGACGATATTGCGAGTATGTCTGTATTGAAAGGACCTGCTGCAGCAGCTTTGTACGGCGCAAGGGGAGCGCATGGAGTTGTATTGATAACTACAAAAAAGGGGCAGGCAGGAAAAGCGAGAGTCGATTTTAGCTCGGGCGCGACTTTTGAAACAATTAATGTACTACCCAAAGTTCAAAATTCTTATGGCGGCGGTTATGGAGATGATAATAGTAATTTCAGTCCCTACGTAGTTAATGGCCAGCAGCAGTTTGAAAATGGTGATTCTGTATGGGTGTACGGAAGCCAGTTGGATGACTGGGGTGGAAAATATGATGGAAGGCCAATGGTTTTTCAAGCCTGGCCTGGCATGAAGCCAATACGTTACTCGCCTCAGGGTTCAAGTCCCTGGAAAGAATTTTTCAGAACGGGGTCAACCTTTACTAATTCTGTTGCAGTATCAGGCGGCACAGAAAAGGCTACTTATAGATTGTCGCTCACTGATTTGGAAAATAAAGGGATTACTCCCAATAATTCAATGAACAGGCAATCAATTGATTTGATTACAACCTTGCATCCCACCAGCAAGTTAACTGTAGAAGCTAAATTTAATTATGTAAGGCAGCATTCACTTAACCCTCCTGAAACCGCTGGCTCAAACACTAATGTGAATGCATCCATGGCCAGGATGGCTACATTTGTTCCACTTAGCCTGTTGAAAGATTATATCAATCCGAATGGACTTCAGAATAACTTTGTAAGTTTTGGTATTAACAATCCGTACTGGCTTATGAATAAAGTGACAGCGGATGGCTCAAGAGATCGGATAATGGGGTATGCATTGGCCAGGTATCAATTTAATGACTGGTTAAATTTACAGGTTAGATCAGGAACCGACTTTTACTACGATGTAAGGAAACAGGTTCACGCTGTAGGCACCAATGATTATAATGGAAAAAGGGGGCAGGTAGATTTAATGAATTTTAACGTAAAGGAAGATAACAGCGATGTGTTGCTTTCAGCTTCCGGCAAACTATCCGGTAATTTTAAGGGATCACTTACTTTGGGTGCTAACCACCGGGATTCCAAATCGAACATGCTTACCGTAGTTGGATCTCAACTAATTATTCCGAATTTATATACCACAGCCAATTCAAAACTCGTAACGTCTTTCCAATCTCCCACTCAAAAAATAATGAACTCTGCCTATTTTTCTGGTCAGGTAGGGTATAAAGATTATCTCTTTCTTGATGTAACCGGAAGAAATGACTGGTCTTCCACATTAGGGATGAATAATTATTCTTTTTTCTATCCATCAGTTAGCGGAAGTTTTGTTTTTAGCGATGCGTTAAAAATTAACTCCTCCATTTTTAAGTTTGGCAAACTACGTGCCTCTTATGCCGAAGCTGGAAATGATGCCTCTGCTTATATGACCCAGGGAGGTTATTATTTAACAAACAGAAGCTTTGGGGGCAACTTGCAGGCATCCATTAATAGTGATGTGCCATTAGCCAATCTGAAAAATGAATTGAGTAAATCTTATGAAATAGGTACGGAATTGAGATTTTTTAATGATAGACTGAGTCTGGATTTTACTTATTACACAGCTAAAACATTGAATCAAATAACACCCATACAAGTGTCGAATGCTACAGGGTATGGTACCAGGTTGATTAATGCCGGCGAGATTGATAACAAGGGAATCGAAATTTTTGCAAGTGTTACTCCGATAAAGTCTAAAGATTTCAAATGGGATGTAACCTTCAATTTTTCCAGAAACAAATCTAAAGTAGCTTCTCTGGCCCCAGGGCTTGACACCTATTTATTACTGGAAACATACAACGGGGCAACCATACAGGCAGTGCCTGGCCAGCCTTTTGGCAACATTATGGGAATTCCTTTTGCAACAGTTCCTAAAACATCTAGTTCGTATCCAGGCGCAAGATTACTAAACGCCCAGGGAGTATGGCAGTCATCAGATCAACAGGAGGTATTGGGTAATATTCAGCCGGATTGGCTTGGAGGTGTTACCAACACATTTACCTATAAGAGTTTTACGTTAGGCGCTTTATTGGATATTAGGCAGGGAGGCCAGGTTTTTTCATTGACCAAGTACAATCAGATGGCAAGCGGTACGGGAGCATTCACTGAAAACAGGACCAACCTAATCGCCGATGGGGTAATTCAGCAGCCGGATGGCAGCTATAAAAAAAGTGATATCGTACTGTTGGCTCAGGAATATTATGCGCAACAGGGCCCTTGGTCAAATATTGCACAACCCATGATAATTAATGCTTCATTTGTGGCTTTAAGGCAGGTAACCATTGGCTATAATATCGGCCACAATTCTTTACTAAAAAAGACGCCTTTTAAAACAGCGAAATTTTCTATTGTAGCCAGAAACCTTCTTTATTTAAAGATCGATCCTCAATTCAAACAAATGGGGTTAAGTCCTGAAAATGCCTTTAACACCAGTTTTGCAGCACAGGGCGTAGAAACTCCCGGACTACCAACCACCAGAAGTGTAGGATTTAATTTATCCTTTTCATTCTAATCAATTAAAAAAAGTAATAAATGACAAATTATATAAAAATTCCAAAACTTACTGCATTCGTTGTAATAGTTATGTTGCTGTGTAACGCATGTACTAAAAAATTTGAACAAATTAATACTCCTCCTTTTTTGATTACAGCGGATGTTATTCCTCCCGGTATGGTTTTTACCAATGTGTTAAAAAATTCAATCTACTCAGACTGGAGCGGAGATATATTTTGGGAATATGCTAATTATTATGTTAATGGCGCTTCAGGCACCATTTTTCAAACCCGGGACTGGAGTAGTCCATGGGATGACTATACTAATAATTTGACAAATATTGCTGCTGTTGTAAGGCTAACAGCCAAAGACACTGCAATGGTTAACGAAAATTCAATGGCCAGGATATGGAAGGTATGGCTCTATCAGCGCATGACGGATGCTTACGGCGACATTCCTTATTTTCAAGCTACCCTTTCTCCTGATAGCGTTATTAACCAGCCTAAATACGATACCCAAAGGGATATTTATGTAGATATGTTGGGTGAGCTAAAAGATGCCGTATCTAAATTAAACGCCGGTCATTCAGTAAGTTTTGGCAGCGCCGACATTTTATATAAAGGGAATGTGGATATGTGGGCACGATTTGGCAACTCACTACGCCTTAGATTGGCGATTCGGGTAAGCTACGTAGATGCGGAATTAGCTAAAACCAATATCACTGATGCACTTTCTAAACCTTTAATTGAAGATAATTCATTCAATGCCAAGTTAACAACCCTTGCGGGGGATGCGTATACAGGAAACCAGAACCATTGGTACCTTGACACTATAAACAACTCCTATGTAAATCTTGCAACTATTGGATTAACTGTAACGCAGGAACTGTTAAAAAGAAATGACCCAAGGTTGCCCATATATTGTACGCCATCTGCTACCGGTCAATATAGAGGGGTTCCAATGACTAATCCCGGTGTTGATATAGTTAACAGGTACACTTATGATTCAATAGCGCATTTTGGAAGGATTTTCTATAATCAGTCTTATCCTATCATGGTAATGAATGCCGCTGAGGTTTATTTCATTAGAGCGGAAGCTGCGTTAAGAGGTTTGTCTACTGAAGATGCAGGGCAATTATACAAAACTGGTATTTCTGCATCTATAATGCAATGGAATGTGGATGCTACTGTTGCTGCCAATTATTTAGCTACTCCTGCCGGTACTTTATCGGGTGGCACGATGGAAGGAGATCTTGAAAGCATTGCTGTTCAAAAATACCTTGC
>JANYFI010000433.1 GCA_025362765.1 Ferruginibacter sp.
ATTACCAATAAAAAGCAATTGACTATTTTACCTAAAATATTTCATGTAGATATACCCACTGTTTTATCCAATGCCATTACCGCTGCAAAAACAGACGAAGACGTAGAACAGATTGGGACTGAGTGGCTGATACAGCAATCAAAAGAGCTGAAGGAGTTTGGGGTTCCCGTATTGCATTATTACACGCTGGGCAAGCCAAAAGTGATTTACAATGTGGTGAAGGGCATATTATAAGATTCGAAGAATTATAACATTAATTAGTAATGATTAAACATTATTTGTAAAATAGTGGATAGTTTTCAATAGTTAATTTAAAATGTTAACCGGTTTTTAAGCATCCTATATTATATTTGTCGTTCAGCAGCCTGGTAAAACTTATGTTCAATTTAATATTATTCGGTCCACCGGGAAGTGGAAAAGGTACCCAAAGTGAAAAACTAATTGCCAGGTACGGTTTAAAACATCTCAGCACAGGAGATTTATTACGCGGTGAAATTGCTCAGCAAACACCATTGGGATTGGAAGCCAAAAAAATCATGGATAAGGGTCAGTTGGTGCCAGATGAAGTAGTGATTGGCATGATCAGTTCTGCACTGGATAACAATCCTGGGGCAACTGGTTTTTTATTTGACGGCTTTCCCCGTACAGACAAACAGGCCGAAGCGCTGGATAAATTGCTTGAGTTAAAGAAGACATCCATTGGGGTAATGCTGGCGCTGAATGTAAGTGAAGAAGAACTGGTAAAACGCCTGGTAAAAAGAGGAGAAACCAGTGGCAGAAGTGATGATAACAATGAAACCGTTATCAGGGCGAGAATTGCGGAGTACAACAGCAAAACGGCCGCTGTGGCGGATTATTACAGAAAGTTTGACAAAGTTGTGTTGGTAAAAGGCGAGGGCGGTGTAGATAATATTTTCGAAGCGCTGTGTACAGAAATTGACTCAAGGATACACGCATAATTTATAAAACAGGCAATAAAATTTTTATATAATAATTACAAAAGCAGGCTATTACAGCTTGCTTTTTTTGTTTTATCTTGTAGGATAAACAATAATGCATGCAGCTGGAAAAATTAGCTTTTATTACTACAGACAGCTTGTTCCGCCTCAATAGTTTACCCGCCAATGAAATGGGAAAATGGGGAAAAATGAATGGCCAGCAAATGGTAGAACACCTTACTGCATTTTTTAAAATATCTACTGGAAATATATATATTCCACTCGTAACTCCGGAAGAAAACCTGCCCCGGCTAAAACAATTTTTATACAGTGATAAGGAATTTAGGGAAAACACCAAAGCACCGGTATTGCCGGAAGAACCACTGCCGTTGGGGAATACAACTATTACAGAGGCTTTACAGGAACTGGCAAATGAAATAGTCTTATTTAATAACAGGTACATCGAAAATCCACAACAAATAGTACAACATCCTGTTTTCGGCGATCTTAGTTATGAAGAATGGGTGCTGCTGCATTATAAACATGTACTGCACCATTTAAAGCAATTTGAGCTGTTATAATTTATTTAGTTACAACGGAAAAAATAATGGTTTTAAAAATACTCTTTATTTACAATGCTATCGTAAGGAATAATTTTATGGGTATGATGTTTGAAATAAAAAAGTGGCTGTATTTTCAAGGCTTATATAATTCAATACAATCAAACTAACAATAACCGGCAACCTTTTTCACTTAATAAAATAAAATCCATGTTACAGGAATTAAACGGAGGGTACGTAAAAACAGAAACGCACCAGGGAATTACTACCATTGAATTTTTTCATCCAAAAGGTAACTCCTTGCCCTACAAACTTGCAGACGTATTGGCGAAAGAAATTCATTTCGCCGGTACGCATGACGAAACAAAAGTGATTATAGTTAAGAGTGCGGGAGAAAAGACTTTTTGCGCCGGCGCCAGTTTCGACGAGCTGTCAGAATTAAATAACGAAGCCGAAGCCATCCAGTTTTTCAGCACTTTCGCCCATATAATTAACGCCATTCGCAAAAGCACCAAATTTGTTATAGGTCGCGTCCACGGCAAATGTGTAGGCGGCGGCGTTGGCCTTGCTGCTGCGTTCGATTATACTATCGCAATGCACGGCGCCGATATTAAATTAAGTGAACTTGAAATGGGTATTGGTCCTTTTGTAATTGGGGCGGCAATAGAGCGTAAGATTGGTATCGGTGCTTTCAGCGCCCTATCCATTGATGCGACCATGTGGCGTAACAGTGACTGGGCAAAAAGAAAAGGGATGTTTGCTGAAATACATGAAAAGGTTGAAAATATGGATGAGTCTATTTTTCGCCTGGCCAATCGTTTATCACACAGCAACCCGGCAGCCATGGCTGAAATGAAAAAAATGTTGTGGAATGGCACTGAGCACTGGGATGTATTGCTGCAGGAAAGAGCGGCTATCAGTGGCAAACTGGCGTTGGGATTGTTTACAAAAAAGGCCATTGAAAAGTTTAGGGAAAAAGTGTAACCAGCCAATCCCCATTTTTATCAATTTTTGAAGTAAAAAATATTCCCCTTCTCACTTTTAATAAAGATAAGCCCGATTTAACGGGTTGGTACGGAAGGTGATGCGGGAATGGAAATTTGCGTTACATGGCAGCAATAAGGACCTTTGCTTTGCCAGTCTGATG
>JANYFI010000451.1 GCA_025362765.1 Ferruginibacter sp.
TTAATAGCTAAAATCTCCTTTCCAGCTACACCTCCTTTAAGGCAGGTGTTTTGGCCAGGGGGCGTTGTGTAATACGGAGTGAATTCTGCCTGACGCAAGGTCCTCGGCTCTGCTTCAAAGCCATGGAGAAAAATTGCTGGGAATAAATAAAATCTATTATTTAAAATTTAAAAACTTATTTATATCTGAAGATAACCCGACTTGAACTTGTAAATAGCTGTTGCTCTTAGTTCCCAAATCATGAAAAAAAGCACCTCTTAAATATATTCTCTTGCTTTCATCTTTGTTTGGCAAATAATAAACTTGAAATTGAGGGCTAAATATGACATTCCGCTCTGCGTTAAATTCTTCAAAATGATTTTTGTCTCTTGAATAATTAGCTCCGCTTTGTTTAACGTCTGTATCGAGCAAACGAAGCCAGATAAGTTCCGCAGAAATATCCACGCCCATATAAGAAGTTGCTTTTATTTTTAAATTAGCTTGCAGCGATTTTTTGAACGTAAGTATGTTGTATGTTCGAGGAATTTTGATGCTATCATTTCCGTTTAATTCAACTATAGTATCCCTTATTCCGGTTCTAACAACGCCGGCAGTAACATAGAAATCTAGTTCTCTTTTGTAACTTTCAACTCGAAAAGCTGAAACCTTTACTCCTGTCTCTAAATTCTGATATTGTAATAATTGAAAACTAGGTATAAATGTAACATTGGAGGCACCCGCTTTTATAATTGAAGCGTCCAGATATCTAAGCTTATTTTCAATTTTTGAAAATTTTAAATTAGCTTCCAAATTATCAAAAAAACTTAGTCTGTTAAGCAAAAATCTGCGCTGACCGCCAAAGCCAAATAAATGAGTTTTAAATGAACCTTCAGCCTGAATTAGCCCATTTGGTTGATCTTCTTGTATACCTACCAAATCCGTAAATAAATTTAGTTTAATAATATTGTTTAGGTCCGTCTCTTTAATTTTTGTGATTACAGGATTTTTTGCCTGAAAAATAATACGCTGTCTTTTCGATACAAATAAGTCAGTTATGTCACTATCTTCAGGTGGATCATAAGTCAGAATTTTTGGTAAAAAGGTCCAATACTCTAAACCACGAGATGAGTTTTTCCAAACAGCTAAATACCTGTTTAAACTTTTTTGAGAAAATGATACACTTCGTAAATCAAGAGAAAAATTATACTCGCTAATTTTACTGATATTTAATCTCTCAAGGGAAATTTTTTTCCCCCCAAAACGATATCTTAATTCAATGCTATCTTGAAAGACTATTTTCATAGCTTTTGCTATACCCTTATCGATTACGATTTCGTTTCTGTCAACAAAGGCAAAACCAACCAAATAATAATTTTTATTTTTATTTGCGGTCATAATTTGAGCATCTGCTAAAACTTCCTGATATAACTTTACGCTGTCTCTATTTGTATCACTTTTGTTGACGTCAAAAGAATTAAGTTTTTGCCTAACAGAAGCAGTATCTTTTGTCCAGGGTATAAGTTTAGAATTCACAGTTTTAATAATCTTAAAAAGTTTGTCAATTATTGAATCTTTAGCGTCAATTAGTATTGGAACTTTAATTTTAAAAGATAGCGAGGAAGTAATTTCATTTCTATTAACATCATTTAAGGATGTTAAAAATATTTTTCCCTTATAAACTAAATTATTTATTGTTGATATGGATTGTGATTCCAATATTTCATTTATTGACTGGGATCCGGATCCGATTCCGTGTGTTTTTAATAAATTTATTATGGAATTTTGAATTGGCTGAGTATTAAATTCGTGCACTGAGATTGTATCTGGCGGATAGGGAGATGCATTCCCGGCTGAACTAATAATAAGCCTAATTGTATCATCAGTATAAATGAAAAGGGTTAAATCAATATTTTTTCCTTCTTGACCAGATATTTTTGAATAAATAGTTTGATTTTCTTTATATAGTACTCTTAACTCATCTTGAGCTTTTAAAGGATTGTTCATTAAAATAAATAGTATACTAATTGCTACCTTAAATCCATTCATAACCTTTCGATTTAAAAATTGATTAATTTAAAAAATACATTTCAGTGGATGGCCCTTTTGAGTTTTTTATAATGAAACTCCTAGGGTACCTGCAGTTTCTTCTCCAACTTCGCCATCCACAACAAGGTTATTCGCTTGTTGGAAAGCTTCAACCGCTTTTAAAGTATCGGGACCAAAAACATTGTCTATTCCTTTTGGATCAAAGCCGGCGGTTTTAAGAGCCCTTTGAATTTTACCCACCATTGGTGCAACCATTGCCGGTAACGTGTATCTGTAAACTGTGAAGTCAGGCGGATTGTAGGAGATTTGATTTAAGCTTTCGTAGGTGAACCATGGTACAAGAATACCAAAGTCCCAACGTCTTCCATCTACTACTGAGGCTATAACCCCATCCGCATGGCTGTGAGCTTCTACAGTTCCTCCTTGTCCGTCGGATACCACAATGTGACCTGATGTCCCTTTTGCTGCAACTCTTAAAATTGCTGCTCCCGGTGTTTTGACGGCTTGCTGTATAGTGATAATTTTTCCAATAGTTTCAGCATTATCTCTCCAGTAGCCGGTGTAAGCGTCTGCTGTTTTGGGATTGCCCAAGTTATTATTGCAACCATATAACTTACCTGATATTTGAAATACAATCCAGGAAATAAATTCAGCACAATCCCAGGGACCCTTCCAGGCAGAATTATTTTTCGGAACTGATGTTCCAAGAATGTACTTTTCTCCTAAATGAGTTTTTGCCAAATCCAATATTTCTGTACCCGTCATTATTGATGTTTTTAAAGGTTATTAATACTCTCAATAAAATTTCCACTACACTTTTGGTCTGCCTTATTAAAGCATTGCTATAGTTATTTTCCGATATACTTTTTCAAAACATTCAGTCTGATTAATGTTCGCCAATCCAATATTTATTCTTTTCAAAACTACCCTTCAAAAAATCCAATCACAATGGGAGAATCCCCCAATTTCCATCAGGAAAAACCCTGATAATTTTCAAGGAAAAACCCGCAGGTAAATAATTTATCTTTGGGCTATGACAACTGTTGCACTTGTCGATGACCATAAAATATTCAGTGATTCACTGGCTGGATTAATCAATGATTTTGAGGGCTTCTCTGTATGCTGGACGGCGCAGGATGGCGCACAGGCCATTGAGCAAATGCAACAACGTGGGGCCTTGCCAGATGTTGTTTTGCTGGACATTGCCATGCCCGGTATGAGTGGCGTGGAAGTAGCTAAATGGATTTTTGAAAATAAAAAGTCCATCAAAGTGCTGGCGCTTACCATGGAGGAAGATGACAACAGTGTGTTGCAAATGTTGCAGTATGGCGTAAAGGGTTATCTTTTAAAAAACATCGGGGCTGAAGAATTGCAAAATGCCTTGCAACAGGTAGTGAAATTTGGCTACTATTATACGCCGATCATCACGGGCAATATTCACAAACATGTTACCAAAAAATTGTCCAATACCCAGGCACCTGAGCTTACCGAACGGGAGAATGAATTGCTGCAATATGTTTGTTCAGAAATGGGCTATTCGGCCATTGCTAAAAAAATGTTTTTAAGTGAATCTACCGTGGATACTTACCGGGCCAGACTGTTTGAAAAATTTGGGGTTAAAAACCGGATTGGGGTAATATTAAAAGCAGCGGCTATGGGGTTAGTTAAATTATGAGCACTTTCAGGTAGAGCTTGTTATGGCTTTAATAATAAAAAAGAACCTTATCAAAAAAGCTTACTGAAATTATAGGCAGAGTTATTTAGCTTACATGTGCTTTAATTAATTGTCGCTGCTTTCTTTACTGGTCTCAATTCGTTAGTTAAAGCTATGGACTTTAGTCCAAGGCTTTAGCTTCTACAAACTTTTTTAGATAATGCATAATAAACAAAATTAAAAAAAGGCGAAGCCACCAAATGGACTTTCAGTCCTTTATTCAACCTATGGGTTTTCAACCCATAGTATTTGAGTTTTTTGTCTTAACATAAAAAAAGTAACAAAAAAAAGTCAAGACAGCAACGAATACAGCCCGTTGCTGTCAGGCGGCTATGTTGAACTTTTATGCATAGTAGTTTCAGCTTTGGTAATGCTACTCTTAGGATTGTTACACACTACTGCAAATATTTCATTTTTTATGGCGAAGCTGTTTTTCAGTTTTTAATTTCCTTCATAAAAGAAAATCTATGCCGATCCTGATGACACTTATTTGTACAACCATGCATACAAAATACACCGTTTGCCGTTTAAAACTTACAGCGGTATTTTTATATCAATCAACGTACCCCTGCCTTTTTCGCTTTGCAAATTAAAGGCACCCTTCATGTACAAAACCCGGCTCTCGGCGCTTTGTAAACCGAGTGTGTTGGTCTGTCCGTTTAACTTGCGGATAAACCCCTGGCCATCATCGTAAATGCTGATCGTGATAATGGTGGATGTGGTTTGTATTTGTACATTGATCGTCTCTGCCTGGCTATGCCGTGCCGCATTGAGC
>JANYFI010000475.1 GCA_025362765.1 Ferruginibacter sp.
TCACGGTTCTCCCCCTGAGTGCGTGCCTGCTGGCATTCCACAATTATTCCCGATGGTTTGTGAGTGAGGCGCACTGCGGTTTCCACTTTGTTTACGTTTTGTCCGCCACTGCCACCACTTCTAAAAAATGCCCACTCTACATCAGCCGGGTTAACTGTTATTTCAATACTGTCATCAATTAACGGATATACATATACGCTCGCAAAACTTGTGTGCCTGCGTGCATTACTGTCAAATGGACTGATGCGTACCAATCTGTGCACTCCGCTTTCTGCTTTTAAAAAGCCATAAGAAAAAGGTCCGTCAAACTGAAACGTACAGGTTTTAATACCTGCTCCATCGCCCCATTGCCAGTCCAGTTCAGTAACTGTCCAGCCTTGTTTTTCGCCATACATGCGATACATCCGGGCCAGCATTTCTGCCCAGTCCTGGCTTTCTGTACCTCCTGCCCCGCTGTTAATTTGTAACACGGCTGGCAATGCATCCGCAGGGTCATTCAGCGTACTTTTAAACTCCGCTTCATCAATGGCTGCATTGGCTTTGGTAAACGCTTCCTTTACTTCTTCTTCCGTTGCTTCTCCTTCTTTCCAGAATTCAAACAACACGGCATAGTCATCTGCCAGCGACACTACATCATTGTACATGTTAACCCAATACTCGTTAACTTTTGTTTCTTTTAAAATGGAAGTGGCACGGGCATTATCATCCCAAAAGCCTGGTGAAAGCGAGAGTTGCTTGTCGTTATCTATTTTATATGTTCTGTTAGCGACGTCAAAGAAACCTCCTCAAGACCAGCACACGGTCTCTCATATCCTTCAAATTTTCTGTTGTCATGCTGCAAATGTAGGGGATATTTTTAAATAGGCAAATTGAAGAGAATGTGTTTCCCCATGCAAACAAGGCCAATATTGAAAGGAAGCAACGGTCTGATTTTTTTCTTTGATTTAATCCTGACCGGTTAATGAACGATGATTACAGAACCTTCCCTGTTTAATGTGTTGCCGCTATTATAAATATACTCAGCCTTCCAAATAAAACTTCCTGTATCAGCAGATTGTCCCCGATGGGCTCCATCCCATTTTTCATAAGGATTGTTAGTACTAAATACCGGCTGACCATACCTGTTATAGATATGCAAAGAATAATTTTTTAACAAGGCCAGGTTACGCAATGGAAGCGGTCCAAAATAATCGTTTAACCCATCCCCGTTAGGACTAAAGGCGGTGGGGAACAGGATATCATCACAATTATGAGATAGAACGACGGATATTGCCGCACTGTCGGAACAGCCATCAGCAGTGGTAACTTTCACAGCATAATTGCCAGCCGTTGTTACCGTAAAACTGGATGCCGTAGAGTTGTCCTGCCAAAGGTAATGATAGTAACTACCGGGACTTAAAACCAGTTTATCACCGGTACAAATACTTGAATATTTACCCAGTGAAGGTGTTGAAGGCAATGGAAATACAGTGCCCGTTACCTGAATTGCATTGCTGTTGCAAGTGCCGTCAAAAGCGGTAACATACAACGTTGAGGTATTACTCAAAACCGGGCTATAATTTAACCCGGAGGCAAGCAGGTTAATTAAACCGGAATCACTGTACCATTGTAGACTTCCTTTACCGGTGGCATTTAAATTGATTACGCCGCTGCCACAACGCTTATTACTTGTTGTTACCGGCGGAGAAGGCGCTGTACTGATAGTGATATCTGCCTTACTTATGCTGCCAGGCGTACACAAAGTTGCGGGTTTACTATAAGTTACCGTGAAAGTACCGGAAATACTTTTTGCAATATCTACTACGCCGGTGGTTGCATTAACTGACAATCCCGTGGCTGCAGAAAATACCCCACCCGTATTAAAGCCGTTCGCAGTTAACGGAACTGCATTTATTGTATTACTACAAACTGGCGACGCATAAGAGAATCCTGTTACCGGAGTTGCATTATTGGTAATAATGATAAGCGCAGTACTGCTGTTGGTAACCGCACAAATTGCGCTGGGTAAAGTATATTTTATCATATAACTACCCGGCGTACTGGCGGCAATATTAATCACTCCTGTATATGCATTGATAGATAAAGCTGCTGTTGAAGCGAATGTACCCCCGGCTGAAAAACCTGCTGCCAGCGAAGGTATGGGGTTAGTATTTGCAGCACACACAGTACCGGGGTTATAACTGAAAGCAGTTACCTGGCTTGTCATGGGATTAACGGTAGCTTTTACAATACTTGTGCTGCTTACACAGCTACCCACTGTATTGGTAAGATAAAAATCACTGGTAGAAGTAACGGCAGGACTATACGAAAGTCCGGTATATAACAGTGTTGACAATCCTGCATCTGCATACCATTTTATTGTACCATTTGCTGTTGCCGTTAAAGCAATCGTCCCTGGTCCGCAACGCTGTTGATTTCCGGCAACAGGAGCCGCAGAAGACGCCGTAATGGTGATATCAGCAGTACCACTGCCTGCTGCGCCACAGGTAGTTTGAGCCACTGAATAAGCAACGGTATAAGTCGCCGGAATACTGGCTGCGATATCAATCAAACCCGTAACTGCATTAATAACCAACCCTGGTGATGAGCTGTACACACCACCCGTAGTAAAACCTGCACCCGTAGTTGGTAAAGTATTTGGCGAAGCAGTACATACAGGTGACGGATATGAAAATGCTGTTACAGTCGCCATTGTTTTACTGACAATAATACCAGTTGTACTGCTGGCTGTTAAAGCACATGCCGATAAAGGCAACGTATATTTAACTGTATAGTTACCTGGCAGACTAGATACAGGATCAATAATACCTGTAATACTATCTACTGACAATCCTGCCGCTGAAGAGTAAATACCACCCATAGCAAACCCCGGTGCTGTAACTGGCACAGGCTTTACACTTCCTGAACATATCGTTGCAGCTGCAAAACTAAAAGACGTTACCTGCGGCGTTATAGGAACAACTGTTGCAGTGGTTGTATTTTTTGCACTAATACAACCACCTGCCGTATTGGTAATATAGAAATTTGCCGAAGCAGCTATGGAAGTTGTGTAGGAGGTTCCGGTAAATATCAATTTTGTAAGACCAGCGTCAGCATACCAGTTGATGGTTCCCGTAGCATTGGCTGAAATCGTTATGACGCCATTGCCACAACGTTTGACACCGTTGGTAACTGTAGGCGTTGGTGGAGTAACAATTGTAATGTTTGCCGTGCTGACCGATGCATTTGTACAGGCGGTAGCAGCCAGGTTGTAAGTGATGGTGTAGGTTCCGGCAGTACTTGCTGACAAATCAATTACACCTGTGGAAGCATTAACGGATACACCAGACGGACCGCTAAAAACACCGCCTGACGTAAATCCAGTACCAGGCACAGGCGATGGATTGGAAGCACTGCTGCAAACTGGTGACGCATAAGAAAAGGATGTTGCAGGTGTAGGATTTTTAGTTATGGTGATAGTAGTACTGCTGACAGAAGCTGGTGTACAAAGTGCCGCACCTAAACTGTATTTAACTGTATAAGTTCCTGGAACACTGGCTGAAGGATCCACAGCACCCGTGATGGCATGTATGGATAAACCGGAAGCAGCTGAAAACACTCCGCCGACAGAAAATCCCGCAACTGGTATTGGAAGTGGCTTGGGACTTCCCTGGCATACTGTTGACGGACTATAACTGAACCCTGTTGTTTGAATAAACATGGGCAATACCAAAACAGAAACACTGACAGGAGCGCTGTTACAATTATTTTCTGTATTGGTGACATAAAAGGTTGTGGTGGCAGAAACGATTGTATTGAAGGCTCCCCCCGCATATAAATAAGTTGTAAGCGCCGAATCGGCATACCATTTTACTATACCAGGTGCGGTAGCTTTTAAAGTGGTAGGGCCAGTTCCACAGCGATAAAGCGATCCAAGAGACAGTGCTGGAACAGCGGGCGTTGGATTTACTATAACGCTTATGGTTGCTGAATTACCTTCACAACCGTTGATGGTTTGGGTAACAAAATAATTTGTGGTACCAGCTGAAATAGTCACTGGCACAGGTGCTGAGGGCACTCCGGTTGTTGAGGTTGTATGCCATAATAGATTTGCCCCCGTTGCTGCCAAAGCAGTTGCTGCCTGGTTCTGGCAATAATTA
>JANYFI010000517.1 GCA_025362765.1 Ferruginibacter sp.
TATACATTGGGCGATTTACCCAGTAAGGCTTCATCCAGCGTTACATTCACAGTTTTTTGCAATTCAGCACTTGAAATATTTACAACAGCGCTACTCATGTCTGACTTTTTCATTTTACCATATCCAACTACTATCACATCGTTCATAGATGACACTTCCACCACCATGGTAACCTCAATTTTTGTTTTATTTCTTACCGAAACATTTACAGTTTTAAAGCCAACAGAAGAAAAAGTTAAGACGGCGTCGTCTGGCACAGTAATAGAAAAATCTCCTTTTTCGTTGGTGACAGCCGTAATTTTTGCACTCATTACAGATACCGTAACCCCCGCTAATGGGTTGCCTTTTTGGTCCTGCACGTTTCCAGTGACCTCTTTACTGACATTTTCAACCGAAGATGTACCAGAATAAACCTGTTCTTTACTTCGAATAGTAATGGCCTTTTCTGTAATAGAAAAGTTTAAAGGCTGGTCTTTAAAGCAGGCTTCCAGCGCCTGTTCAACCGATGCATTTTTTACATCAATATCAAAATTTTTGGCTTGGCGCAGCAGTTCATCCTGGTAAAAAAACTGGTAGCCCGTTTTTCGGTGAATCTCTTTGAAAACTTTTTCAAGAGTGGTATTTCGCTGCGAAATGGAAATACTCTGGGCTTTTCCTTTGGCACTTACCTGAAGCAAGGCGGCCAATAATAAAACAACTGTCAGTTTCATAACTAGCAATGTTTTTTGGGTGACTACCATGTTCCGCTGTAGGAATGGTACCGAACACGAATTTTTCATACTTTTGTCAAGTTTGGTTTAAACATTTAGCAATCTTTCCGGTTTGTAATTGATGGATAAACCCAAATTTCGCCAGGAGCGCCGCAAACGTTCCTGGTTTTTTATTTGAATTATCTTATTTTGAAACTAAAAAACTTATTTACATTGTTTCTTTTTTGTTTGATCATATCTACTGAAAACAGTCATTAACCTGACACGATTACCTTATGCCCTTCGATTGTAAAGCGCACACCCGCCGACTTCATAATTTTGAGTACCTGTAAAATATCGTTGTTACGGCTTACCAGCCCTGTAAAATGTCCGGCCGGAATTTTACCAGTATAGACCACTTCAACATCATACCATCTTGAAATCTGCCGCATCACGGTTTTAATTTCGCTGCCATTAAATTGAAACCAGCCATTTTTCCAGGCCATTACTTTTTCTACATCGGCCTTATCTATTTTTATTTCACCAGTTTTATCAATAAGGGACTGCTGCCCCGGAACCAGTGTTTTGACTACACCACCCTGTGAAACTTTTACCGAACCTTCCAGCAAAGTTGTATTCACGGAACTTTCATCGTCATAAGCCATGATATCAAAGTGGGTGCCCAATACTTTTACTTCCATGTTTTTTACAGATATAGTAAACGGCATGGCAGCATTTTTTACCACTTCAAAATACGCCTCACCAGTAACGGTAACATGCCGCTCGTTGCCTTGAAAAACCGTTGGAAAATGTATAGATGACGCAGCGTTGAGCCAAACCTTGCTTCCGTCTGGCAATATCAGTTGATATTGACCGCCCAGCGGCGTGGCCAGGGTATTGTACACAACCTGCTGGCTGGTTTCCAAATCGGCATGATAAGATAAAGTAGCCATATTCACCTGTACTACTTTTGTATTGCCTTGCCTTACCAACGTTCCTTTATGGGTGGAATCCAATACAATATTTGACCCGTCGGCAAGTGTAAGCACTGCTTTATTTCCGCCTGCAATAATGCTGTCTTTTTTATTGAAAGGATTCTTTTTGCTCTGTGCAACCTCGTGTGTTGGCAATACCGGCCTTAGCCAAAAAAAGATACCTGCCACGCTAATAAAAAAAATAACCACAGCAGCTAACCTGGCCCACCTGAAAGATGGGCGGGGTTTAGGAATAACAAGCATTTCGGGTCGTTCCGTTTGAAAAATGGCTGAAAGCATGTCGTCGCCCTGCTTGTCATTAAATACTTTATCGTGCCGTTGAAGATTTTCCCATGTTTCTGTAAGCAATAGTTTTACAGCTGAGTCATTTTCACTTATCATCAGCAATTCCATCAACTCCTCCCGCTCAATGGCAGTAATAGTTTTATTAAAGTAAACGCTGAATAAATAAGTTAGTCTTGATTGACTCATATGGTAATTTAAGAAGCAAGTAAATCAGGCTTTTGCCAAGCACGTTATTAACAAGACAACATTGCTGAAATAAAAGAGGTAATGGAGAAAAAAAAAGTTAATAATTTATAAACTCCAGTAATGACAAGATAAAAATACCTATGTGGGTGCGTAGATGGTTTTTCAAAAAACGCAATGCAAGTACCATGTGTTTTTTAACTGTTTCAAGCGAAATATCTAATTCCATCGCAATCTCGTCCTGGCGCAGGCCATCCTGCCTGCTTAGTAAGTACACTTTTTTTTGTTGTGGAGGCAGCAGGGCAACTGCCTTTTCAATCAGGTCGTTTGTATTGATTGTGCCGGGTTCGTCGGTTTCATATGCTGCAAGCTGCAGTACACTGTTCACCCATTCTTTTTGCCGTCTTTTTTCTCTGGCTACTTGTTTTAAACTGTTGAAAGCATGATTTCGGGCAACTACAATCAGGTAAGCTTTAAAGCAGTCAACATCGGCTAGCGCCTGGCGGTTTATCCAGATTTTGAGAAATACGTCCTGCACTATTTCCTGGGCAAGTTGCTCCGATTCTGTTAAGCGAAGTATAAAAACACCGAGCAGGTTGTAATAGTTTTTGAAGAGTTCAGTGAACGCACTCTCATCCCCGGCTGCCACTTTAGACAGTAATATTTTTTCTCTATTTATTGAAGGTTGAAACAAGCAGCGGTCGTTTAATAGTCTTTAAGCAATGGCCATACAAAAATAGAGTCTTCGTATCAATATTACACGCTCCATAAAATGATATTTTATCCGATGCAGGTACTTTTTTACACAAATGGTCATATTTTAGGCAGTTTCAATGCGTAAACAAATGCTTTTTGCAAGAGATGGCTTTAATAAAATATAAAAATCACTGTAGTCAGCTGATGGTATTTTTTTATCTATTCAATAACGCCAACAGCATATTAGCCAGCGCCTAATAAAGTTTAAAACACCTGCCAGCCCCTTTTAGTAAATGGTTTTTGAGAAGGTTAAGGGAAATGGAAAGGCGAAAAAAGACGAATGCCCGGCGGTAAAAACACCGGAGAGTGCGCCTTATTACTATTTTCGGTGATAAAAATTACTACTCATCAATTTTTTGATAAAAGCAGCGTAAACACAGGTTATTCCACACCCCTTACGGTCATCTTTAGTGTATATACAGCTTCTGATGCCGTGATGAAGAGTAGTTTTTTATTTTTGCCGCCAAAACAAAGGTTACCTACCCATTTTGCAGGCACGGGTATGTTTCCCAAGTTATTTCCGGCACTATCATATATTGTAACGCCAACACCTGCGAGGTAGATGTTTCCCTGTTCATCAATGGTCATTCCATCTGAGCCCTGGGCCACAAACAGCTGCCGGTTTATTAATTTTCCGTTTTCTCCAACCTGATACTTGTAAGTTTTATTATCCCCTATATCTGCCACATACAAATATTTGCCGTCTGGTGTTCCTACAATGCCATTGGGTTGCTTCAACAAACTATCAACAACGAATGCTTCTTTTTCTCCGCTGGGTAAATAATATACTTTCTGCCCGTCAATGGCTGGCTTTTTCCTGTCCCAGTATTCCCGTTGGTAATATGGATCGGTAAAATAAATACCGCCTTTTTTATCAATCCATAAATCGTTGGGACCGTTTAACCGATGCCCCTGAAAACCCTTCAACAAAACCGTCACTTTCTTATTTTTATCAATTGACCAGAGTTCATCTTTTTCATCTGAACAGGAAATAATATTACCCTGCCGATCAATATACAATCCATTGGCACGCCCGGTTTTTTCCATAAACAGGGATAGCTTTCCCTTTACATCGTACTTCCATATTTTATTATTGGGTTGATCTGTAAAATAAATATTGCCCGCTTTATCAACGGCTGGTCCTTCGGCAAAAGCAAATTGCTGAGACAATTTTACCAAGGCTGCTCCCGGTTGTATTACTTTGACAGCATCCAGCGATGGCGTAGCAGGTTGCTGACAAAAGGCGATGGTTGTATGCAACAAAATGACGGTAATTATTGATGCGGCTTTGTTATACATTTTTGTAGTGGTTAAATGATTGGTAGTTTCTTTTTGGAAAGAAAAAAAGCCTATTGTTTTGTAAAATTTTTCACACCCGTTGGTTTTACTTTCAGGATATTTCCCTTGCTGTCAAAATTCAGGCTATCAATACACAACTGCCGCAATACATACGCTTCTTTTTGTGGAAAGATACGGTGGTATAAAATATAGTCCTGCTCTTTTTCGGTAAATACGGTATGGTGCCCCGGCCCGTAAGTGGTACTGTCTGCCGATGTTGAAAGTATGGGATCGTTGATGCCTTCCGTCCACGGACCTAAGGGTGATTTGCTCACCGCATAACCAACCTGGTAAGTAGCATCAATGGCTTTGCCTTCAGAAAACATCAGGTAATATTTTCCTTTTCGTTTAATCATGTGTGGCGCTTCAAAATAATTGGGCGGTGTTATCTCTTTGGGCTTGCCATCAAAGCTTACCATATCCTTTTTTAATTTTACGGCCATGCAATGCCCGTTTACCCAGTTAAAGCCGGAGCCCCAGTACAAATAAGCAGCGCCATCGGTATCAATAAAAACATCGGCATCAATGTTATGCACCAGCGGAAAATCATTTTTCGTAACCAATGGTGAATTGTCTTTCTTTAAATTTTTCCACGGCCCAAGCGGTTTGTCGCTTACCCCTGCCCACACTTCACTACCCACCGAAACGTACATGTAAAATTTACCGTCCGCCGCTTTTCTTACAGAGGGCGCCCATACTTTTGAATCGCCGGAAGTTGGACTGGTGCAGGCTTTTTTGGTAGGCCAGTTAATGTGGCGTTGTGAAAATTGTTTGAAATCTTTTGTTTCAAAAACTCCCAATTCATCGCCACCCCAGGGATCAATGGTGACATAGATAAAATAAGTATCACCTTCTTTTACAATGGTTGGGTCTGCAAAATAACCGGGGAGTATCGGGTTGGAAATAAAATTTTTATTTGCCTGGGCAAAACTGTATGAAATACTTAATAACAGCATCACAATCGGTATTTGTATTTTTTTCATTCGAACAATATTTATAGAACTCTTTTGTAAAGTCAGTCTTTTTTATTTGCTTTAAAAATCAAAAATTTCGTTCTTACTTTTATGGCCCTACATGTTTCCAACTTACATTGCCAATGGTATTAGGTTTATTTTTTTCAGGAGCTGAAATAGTTCCCCCCCATTCTCCATTATTATTCTTTTTCATGGTTACCTCACGCCAGGTATAATCGCCTTTTTCATAATTAAAAGTTTCTCCATCGTCATCATATAATTTATACAAACCACTTTTTTCTCCATAATGCCTGAATTCAATGGCTACTTTTTCTCCTGCTTTTGGGGCATGCAGCAATGGTGGCTGCATTGGAATGATAGCACCATCTTTTACAAAAACAGGAATTTTATCAAGACCGGGTGTAACGGTAATTGTTTCACCATTACCGGCATATTTGCCAGTATAGAAATCATACCAATTGCCTTTAGGTAAAATAACTTCACGTGTTTTACTACCGGTAAACAGGGGCGCTACCAACAAATATTCACCCGCCATATACTGGTCTTTAATTTCTTTCATAGTGGCTAACAGGTAAGGATTTTGTTCAAGGTTTGCATTGATGCCGTCTGTTGAAATATTCTGATGACTGAATCCTTCTTCCAGGTTGATCGCCCTGAATGGGGGGATACCGTCAAAGTGATATTTTGCAAAAGCAGTGTACCAGTAAGGCATCATCTGCATGCGCAGCAATGCCAATTCTTTTACCTGCGGCGCCACATCTTCATACGACCAGGGTTTGGTTCCACTTGCCCATGCATTGATCATTGCCATTGGCGAAAACACTACGGTCTGCATACGTCGAAGCCACTCTTCACTGTTATCAGAAGCCCTTGCTTCAGGTGTCCATAATACACCTGAGAAACCACTATTAATTATTGCGGTGATGAAATCTTCATGCTTGTAATAGTCGTTATAAATAACATAGGAAAAAGACACAGCCCCGGCGTTGGATGCTCTCACCAATCCGTAGGTTCTTTTGTTTTGCTGGTGAAAAACTTCGGTACTGTAGCGTTGTACCATCACACCATAGGTTTGCCTCATTTGCTCCGCTGCAATACCTCCGGGAAAGGTTGCCACATCAGGCCAAAGCCAAAAATCAAATCCATCTACCTCGTCAATTTTATAACCACTTACACCTAAATTAATTTGATTGTTTTTTAATTGACCAAAAAAATATTTACGTGCCTGCGGCATGGTGAAATCAGGCACCACACCGTTCCATACCAAATGTGAGCCTGTGTAAGGCAATATGTTTTTATAAAATGGCGCATAAGCAGAAACGTAAGGATTGACCCATAAATTAAGCCGGATGTTTTTTTGCAGCATTTCCGAAACAAATTTTTCAGGATGGGGGAACCGTGATGGATCCCACTCAAAACTACCGGGATATGATTTGCTTTGCCATCCGGGCTCCAGCCC
>JANYFI010000547.1 GCA_025362765.1 Ferruginibacter sp.
ATCCCTTTTGGTACACCTTTTTCAGAATTAGGTAAAATAGCTGAAATTGAAAGAGAATAAAGGCAAATTAAAAAAATCGAAAAGCGCTTCATAATATAGGGTGTTAAACGTTGCAGCCAACATTCATCTTGCCGGGTGACAATAACGTTGTTGTTTCATTCAACCGGTATTTTATGACTTCAAAAATAGTCGCTTTGCTCAATTGTAACGAGATTAATGAAAACCGACGGATACATCAAAAAATAAAAATTACAATTTCGTAAAATATTTTTTCGTTACCCGGTCAATTAATTCTCTGGTAAGGGGTTTGTTTTCGAAGCCATTAATTTCTACAGTGTTTTCAGCCCGATGCTTATCATCCGGATTAAGCGAGGTGGTAAGCATTATAATAACTGGCTGAAAGTTATACCCGTTTTTTATCTTCCTGAATTCTGTCAGAAATTCCCAGCCATTCATTCGCGGCATATTGATATCGAGAAAAATGAGTTCGGGTAAAACAATATCATCTGTTTCATTTGATGCATCTGTCGCCTTCTTTAAATAGGTAAGTGCTTTAAGGCCACTATCTGCGATTTCCAAATGGCGGGTACATGCTGCCTCCTCAATTAACATTGTGCTGATAAAATTGGTTGGTTCATCATCATCAATTACCATTATGCAGTTAAGTTTTTTATCCACCAGTAATTCCTTTTATTGGGTATTGTAAATAAAAATGTACTTCCACCATCGGGGGAGGATTCAATCCATATGCGACCATGGTGCAACTCTACTATTTTTTTGCAATGGGATAATCCAATACCTGAACCTTCATATTCGCTGCGGTTGTTAAGTCGCTGAAAAATTTCAAATATCCGGTCATGATATTGTTTATCTATTCCAATTCCATTATCTGTTACCGAAAATTTCCAACAATTGCCGATATTTTCAGCAGTAATGTTAATATTGGGCACAACTTCTTTTTTTCTAAATTTTATGGCGTTTACCAGCAGATTTTGAAAAAGTAATTTTATCTCCGTAGCATAACCATCAATTACCGGCAACCCATAATAATCAATCGTTGCGTTTGATTCCGTAACCAATGCCATCATATCAGCCAACACAGTTTTAATCACTTCATTGCAATCCAGTTGTTCCATTTCGCCTTTGATTCCAATTCTGGAAAAATCAAGCAAATCTGTTATTAACACCCTCATCCTGGATGCGGCATCGGCAATAAAATTAAGGTATTTATCCGCCTTTTCATCCAATTTCCCCTGGTATTGCTTTTGCAGTAATTGTACAAATCCTACCGTAGTTCTTAAGGGCTCTTGTAAGTCGTGCGATGCGATGTAAGCAAATTGTTCCAGTTCCTTATTTTTCGTCTGGAGATTTATGTTGGCGTTGTTAGCTTCCTGCCGGGCATGCTCCGATTCCACTTTCGCTTCTTCTGCTTCCAGCCTGGCTGTACGTTCATCTTCATTTAAGCCAACCAGTTGTATTGTTTGTTCATTTACTTTTTGTTGCAACAGCATTTGTTGTTGTTGAATACTTCTGATCCTGATTTTATAGTAGGCAAAAACTAACCATGCAATCAATAAAACCACCCCCACCCTAAACCACCAGGTTTGCCAAAACGGAGGTTGAATAATTAAAGTTAATATAGTGGGAGTTTCATTCCATACGCCATCGTTGTTGCTGCCTTTCACTTTAAATACATACTTGCCCGGATCCAGATTAGTGTAGGTGACGGACCGTTTATTGCCCGCAAATACCCAGTCTGCATCAAAATTTTCCAGCTTATATGCATATTGATTTTGAAGCGGATTGGTAAAATTGAGCGCAGCAAATTCTATTGTAAATACAGATTGTTTGTACGACAGCGTTATCTCCTTCATCTCAGTCACTGATTGAGTTAGGGAAGAGTTGGTACCAATAGTGAGCGGTTTATTAAATACATCAAAACCCGTGATGTAAACGGGGGGTATAAAATCATTGTCTTTTATACTATCAGGATAAAAAGAATTAAAACCATTTACGCCACCAAAATAAATTTCGCCATCAGGTGTTTGGGTGGATGCCTTATGTTTGAAAGTATTACTTTGCAGCCCGTCACTGATGGTATAATTTCTGAAAGTTTTTGTTGCCACCGTAAATTTCGACAGGCCATTGTTGGTGCTGATCCATAAATTGCCGTGATGATCTAGCTGTATTGCCCATATGGTATTATTGGGCAAGCCATTTTTTTCGGTATATGTCGTAAAACTTTTATCAGCCAAATTAAAATAGTTTAACCCGCCTGCTGTACCTAACCACAAATTACCCAAACTGTCTTCTGTAATGCAATT
>JANYFI010000569.1 GCA_025362765.1 Ferruginibacter sp.
AAACTACCAAGGTGTTGAGCAGTGCAGCCATCAATGGTAAGCTGGATTTGATGCAGGGATTGAAAGAGAACGTTATCACAGGTCACCCAATACCAGCAGGTACAGGTTTGCGTGAGTTTGAAAACATGATTGTAGGAAGCAAGGAAGAATATGAATTGCTGATGACAACCAAGGAAGCGATGAGCTTTGATGACGAAGAATAATCTTTAATCAGTTGATAATATAATTGAAGGAGCAGGAATTAATTTCTTGCTCCTTTTTTTGTGCGGCGAAAGAAAATATTGTGTAAAAATATTTGATCCGGATCGGGAAGAAGTGGGCATCATCGTTGTATCGCCCTCTTGTACTTTTGTTGCTTTGGAGTACGCATATTGAAGATAAATAACGATTGGCAACAGGGCTGAAGCCCTGCGCCAGTATGATGAGTCTCTTCACTGGCCTGTACTTTGGCAGCAGAAATCACCGTTCTATCCATCGTAATACGATTCATTAAAAATAATTAAAAAACTAAAACAGAAAAACCGGCATTGGTTTATAAATGCACATCAACAACTTTTCTTGCTTTACTGCTAATGTTATACCTTACCAGTTGATTGTTATTCGTATCGGATATCCAGAGTTCATCGCCTATAAAGCATACATCATTTGGTTCATTTAAATCACCGACTAAAGTAGCAATGGTTTTAGTTGCAAGATTGAGCACTTTTATTTTTCCGTTATAAGTATCTGCGATATATAATTTTCCTTGTTTTATAGCGAGTCCGGTACAATGTTGCAACAGGGCTGAACTAACCGGCCCATCTTTATCACCAAAATCAAACAAGCCTCTTCCGGCGATTGTCTTTACTTGTTTTGTTACAAGGTCAATTTGCCGGATGGCGCTGCCTTCAGGATCTGCCACGTAGATAATGTTACCACTTTTCGACAAGCCGCTGGGTTGTGTAAAACCGGCATTCATCAGTGGCCCATCTGTAAGCTCCTCCCTGCCATTGCCCGCAAACCTGAATACTTTATTGTTGCTAAGCTCCATCCTTAATATTTGGTGATTACCTGCATCGGCAATATACAGATCGTTGTTGTCTATTGCCAACGCCCAGGGACTGTTGGGCAACACAGGTTCATTTAATTTATTGTTGCCATAATAATAGCCCATTCGTCCATCCCCGGCGATGGTGGTTACTTTTTTTGTAACAACATCAGCGAGCCGGATACGGTTATTTTTTGTGTCAGCAATGTATAATAAATTTCCCTTCAACGCAATTCCCTGTGGTTCATTAAAGCAAGCTGTTGTAAAATCCCCATCAACAATCCCCTTTTTACTACTGCCAATAACCATAATAATTTTTCCGTCAGGAGTTATTTCCAGTATCCTGTCGTTACCACTATCGGCGAGCCATACATTACCCCAACTATCAACCGTCATCTTGGAAGGAAACTTTAATATGGAGGCGAGGCTGGACTCTTTTTTTTGCCTGAATACAATCGGACTGTCAGTAATTATGCCGTCGAAATCTTTTATCAGTTGCCCAATTTTGGTATTCAGCGAATCATATATTCCTTCACCTTCTAACTGTGAAACAATCTTTCCATCCGGACTTATTAAAGCCACCGTTGGCCAGGAACTGACCTTGTATGCTTTCCATACCACATAATCAGCATCGTTTACAACCGGGTGTTCTATTCCAAATTTCAGGATGGCATTTTTAATGCGGTCGTTTGTTTTTTCTGCATCAAACTTTGCGGAGTGAATACCTATAATAACCAGTTGCTTCGCATATTGATTCTCCAGTTTTTTAAGGTCAGGCATAATGTGCTGACAATTGATGCAACCATAAGTCCAGAAATCGAGTAACACGATTTTTCCACGTAGGTCTTTTATGGAATATGATTTATCTGAGTTCAGCCAACCAAAAGAAGTGTTGATCTCGGGTGCAATTGCAGCGCTGTCATACAAGGTTATCCTGGCTTTTTGTTGATTATTTTTACAGCTGATTGACATGACCACAAAGAGGCTAAAGAACAGGAAAGAAAATTTTTTCATTGTTGAAATTTAGAAGGGGAACAGCAACTACTTACGAATAGAGTTATAACAGGGGTGCCGCCTTTTTGTTAAAAATTAATCAGCCCGTTTCGTTACTCATCTTTTCCAAATCTAATGATCAGTGTTCTTACTTCCCATAAGCTTCTAGCAGGTTTTTTCTCGCTGGGAACAATTATTCTGAAAGGCCCTTTACCATTGGGTAACAGAGCTCCGTCAACTTCATCCGCCAGAATGATGGTTTTTTCTGCGAAGGAAGAGTCCAGTTCTGCCAGGGAAAATGCCACTTCATAGCCATCTCCGGCTTTTGCAAGCATATATTGGGCAAGATTTTCTCCATGCAATTGTTTACCCATGGCAACGCCGGCTTTTTGTAAAATATCGCTTACGGCTACACCGGTGTAACGGTGCGCCTTACCGTCTCTGTCGGTCATGTCAATCGAAACTCTTCTAAAAATCGTTTATCTTCCGCGATAATGCGGGCGGTTGTTGTATTGGCTGGCCGCACAAAATCCCATTCAAACGCATTCATGCCAATCGTTTTGCTAAAGCTGGCATAAGTCTTTTCAGCCACGACCGGCGTTGCGGGCGCCGTATAATATCCATAGAATTCAAGTTCTGTTGGCAGATCGCTATGGGTACAGGTAAAGCCAATATATTGTACATCTGTTACAACGGTATCTAGATTAAACATGGTCGGCCCGGTAGTATTTCTGTCGGGATAAGGTCTCGCCCACTGCATATTACGGGTTCCGGTAAATGTTCCAAGCAACACTTTTTGGCCATTCTTTTTTATGGCGTATATCTGAACAGGATCAGCGGAAAATACGCCCTGATAACTGTACATTTTTACCTGGGCGATGGTTATTGCTTCTCCGTCATTTAATGGATAAATACAATCGTAAGTAGGAATAAAATTAGCAGAGCCAACATTTATTTTTTCATTAATAATACCATCAAACATGCCTCCGATACCATTGGTTACGTAATTTAAAATATACCACCTGCCGGCATCAATCGGAATTTTGGTGTAGGTAGAAGACGGAATGCTATCAATCGCTTTTACAAAGTATGTTGTTGGTGCAGCTTTCGATTTTGTAAATGCGCCTATAAACAGCAGGCAAAAAAACGCTGTTAAAATTTTCATTGTAAAATTTTCATTGTAAAATTTTTGTTCTGCAGGCGCAACACCACACCAGGATACAAGCAGAAATATGTTTCGGACTAGTGCAAGACCTTAGTGTAACTTAACCATTTTTAT
>JANYFI010000570.1 GCA_025362765.1 Ferruginibacter sp.
CGAAAATGTAGCAAATGAACGAATAACAATTGAGCCAGTCTGCCCAGGTGTACATTTATTTAGGTAAAGCGTCCACCGCAACATTATCTTCTTCTGTTTTATCGGGCTGTTCGGTTTTGGCTGTCAAAAGTCCTATCATCATTGTAAATGCCGTTAAAACGATTACCTGAATGATTAACGATTTATTTACAACGGCAATATTTTGCGATGGATCAATAGAGAGAAAAAGTAAAATAGTAATAAGCCCTCTTGGCGCAATGAACAAAAGCGGCGACAAAGGAAGTCTTGAAATTTTTAGTTGAAGAGCTCTTAAAAGAAAAATTGCAGCAACGATTAAAATTGCCCAAATCAACGTATCCGTGTTAAGAATTTCGGATGTCTGCATTAGATATCCAAATAGTAAAAAGAAAAGTGCTCTTATTAAAAATGCTCCTTCAGTAGTTAACTCTTTAAACTTAAGCACTTCCTTGTTCAACTCGTTCGGTTTAAGTTTTTCAATCCATTTAAATTGTTTCATTTCGTCAAGGTTGCCAAGGAACAACCCAAAAAGCATAATAAAAATGAGCCCCGGTAAATGATACACTTTAGAAATTTCATAAATTAAGATGACGAGTAAAATGATTGGCGCGAATTTTATGTGATGGTCAATTTTGTTAAGCAAAAAAGCCAGTACGATGGTTGCCAAAAAAGAAACCACTGTAATGATGATGAGTTCTAAACCGAAATGGCCGAAAGAACTTAATCCAAAACTGGTATTGAGGGCAACAAAGTTGAACAATAAAACGCCCAAAATATCAGAAAAGCTGCTTTCATAAATAACAAACTCCTTATTGAAAGGCTGTAGATGTTTTACGCTGGGAATAGCAATGGCACTGCTGATTACACAGAGCGGGATAGCATTAACCATACTATATCTAAATGAAGTTTGTTCAAAATAGTGAAACAAAAAGGTAAGTAAAAATGCCAATGCAAGCATCGGCAGCAGCGAAACAATTAATGACTTTTTTATCAGGGGCGTTTTTGTTTTGTTGAACTCTAACTCAAGAGAGCCCTCTAAAACAATTAGTATTAACCCCACCGTTCCCAATATAGGCAGCAGCGACGTAAGGTCGGGAATTTTAAGGCCTACCAGGTTGGAAAGCTGGCGTACAACAAAACCTGAAAGCAGTAACAAAATCACTGAAGGTACTTTTGTCTTTCCGGATGTGAGGTCAAAAACATAGGCAAGAAGCAGCAAACTGCACAATGTTATAATTATTCCTGTCGTCATAATTGTCGGTTAAATTTAATTACTGTCTTCCAAAGATTGAACCATAGAAAAAGCAGGGTCGTTTACTTTAGTGGCCGCTGCAGGAAGGGATTGTACAATGTCAGGCCCTCCAACAGCAGGGCGATCTTAATAACTATTGATGAAGTTAACAACAAAATGCCAGATAGAATCAGGAAGGTGGATAGCCGTTGTTGATTGTACAATAAATGCTGGACACTTTGTTCGCAGGTACTACAGCAATTCGTCTGTTTATCCGGAAAAGCTTCCAACACAGCCGCCTGATTAAACTTCGCAGTGGTAAAAGTGCTGGAGTGTTTTATTATTTTATATGCTTTTGAGGCATCACTAAAATACACGTTGGGTATGAAATTGGCTACAGATCTGCAGTACGTATTTTTCCGGCCACATTCAAAATATGGAGGCTGATGTTGAAAGGGAAACAATGAATCGACATTCTGCATTTCAGCGGCTGTTTTAATTATATTTTGCCTTAATTTATTCGTTAAAAAAGTATACTTTTTAAAGCGATTAATGGAACATAAAATTTGCTCAAGGTGGTAAATTTGAAAAGCACTCTAAATTAATTATACCAGTGAAGGGAAAAACCAATCGGCGGAAATTCATACAAATAGCAGCTTCCTCTGTTGCAGGGCTCGGGCTTGCCAATAGTTTGCCCGCTTTGTACGCAGGTAGTCTCCGTTTTGTTGATAAAGACAGGCATTTATCCGGCGATGCTCCCTTTACACCAAACCGTGTAGCAAGCTGGTGGACAACCATAGAAGATTTGCAATGGCCTCAAAAGCAAATTACGGACAAAATAAAACGCAGGGCCGAAGGGTTTGCCAAAGCGCAAATTGATACGGCTGTTAATTTTGGTTTTCATAT
>JANYFI010000571.1 GCA_025362765.1 Ferruginibacter sp.
TTGGCAAAAAAGCCACCCGCCAGCTTCGCCTTGAGGAAAAAGTGCCAGCTGTAATTTACGGAGGTGCTGAGGAGATTAATTTTGCTGCTCCTGCAACTGCTTTTAAAAATATCGTTTATACGCCCGATTTTATGGTCGTAAAAGCTGATATCAACGGAAAATCTTACCGGTGTGTACTGAAAGATCTTCAATTTGACAAAGTAAGCGATCAGTTAATTCATGTTGACTTTTTAGAGTTGGTTGAAGATAAAAAAGTGACTGTTACTTTGCCTATTAAATTTACCGGAGCGCCTGCTGGTGTGAAAGCTGGTGGTAAACTGGTTACAAAAATGAAAAATCTTAAGGTAAAATTATTGCCTAAATACCTGCGTGAAAATATTGAGTTGGATATCACTAACCTGGCATTGAACGAGAATATTCGGGTGCAGGATGTGAAAGCGGACAATATGGAAATTATGAACTCTCCACGTATTCCGATTGCTTCTATCACTATGACCCGCCAATTGAAACAGGAAGAAGCTGCTGCTCCAAAGGGTGCTGCACCTGCTGCTAAGGCCGCTGCACCTGCTGCTAAAGCTGCACCTGCCGCTGCCAAAGCTGCTCCTGCTGCAAAAAAATAACAGTTTACAACTGATTTTATATTACAAAAATGCCCTGATTTTACAGGGCATTTTTTATAACGGGCAACTATAAACTTTAATTACCTTTGCCCACTTAAATTAATATTATGGGAATGGATAGAAATACAGTGATTGGTTTTGTATTGATTGGTTTACTGTTAATGGGCATGTTTTATTTTAATAATAAAGGCAATTCAGCTTTTCAGGCGGAGCAACAAAGAATTGCAGATTCAATTGGCCGTTCAAAGCCCAAAGTTGATTTGGCCAAGCAAAAACTGGATTCCCTCAGGTTTGATTCAACCCGCCGTGAAAAGGCCGCAGGAAGTTTACAACAATCAACTGCTGTAACAGAAGAGCTGACCACACTGGAAAATGAAGTAATGAAAATTACTTTTACAAACAAAGGAGCACAACCTAAAACAGTCGAATTAAAGGAATACAAAACTTTTGATGGCAAGCCGGTCGTTGTACAAGAGGGTGTGCATAATAAAATTTCCTACGATATTAATACCGGCATTAATCAAACAGGCCGTACGGAAGACCTTGCCTTTAATACCGGCACTAAAACGGAGAATGCGGATAAGAGTCAAACCATTAGTTTTAGTATAAAGGATTCCGCTGGTGAACAAATTACCCACCAATACACCGTGCATCCCAATGATTATTTAATTGATTTTGCAATTATACTCAACGGTGCTGATAAGTTGATTTCAAAAAATATTCTCAATTTACAATGGCAAGTGCAAACAAATAAGATTGAAAAGGATGCTGTGTATGAGAAGCAGCAGACTCATATATGCTATGATACCGATGGCGGGTATGATTTTTCTATGCTAGGTAATACCGGTGATGAAAAGAAATTAGAAAAGCCCGTTGACTGGCTTGCGGTTAAACAGCAATTTTTTATAAGTGCGCTGATTAATAAAAGTAAATTTCCATCTGCGGAAATAAAATGGACAGTCCCAACAGATACTTCTTTGCACATCCTGGCTCAAACTGTAGCAAATTGCAGTGTCAATATAATGCCTGGTAGTACGGCGACTGTTCCCCTGCAATTATATTATGGACCCAGCGACTATCATGTATTAAAAGCCTATAACAATCAAATGGAAAATATTGTACCCTACGGAAGCGGTATTTTTGCATTTGTTAAATATATTAACCGGCACGTATTATTGCCTGTGTTTGATTTGCTGCGAAAGAATGTCGCCAGTATGGGCCTTGTAATTTTGTTGCTTACGTTGTTGATCCGTTTACTCACTTCACCCATATTATATAAAAGTTATGTAAGTGGAGCGAAAATGAAAGCGCTAAAACCTGAAATTGATAAGCTGAAAGAAAAGCATGGCGAGGATAAGCAGGCGTTTAGTATGGACCAGATGAAACTCTGGAAGTCTGCAGGTGTCAGTCCGCTGGGAGGATGTTTGCCGGCTGTACTGCAGATCCCGATATTCATGTCTTTGTACTATTTCTTTCAGAGTAATATTTCTTTGAGAGGACAAAATTTCCTTTGGGCAAAAGATCTGGCCGCATACGATTCAATTTACAATATTCCCTTTACAATTCCATTTTATGGAGATCACGTAAGCCTTTTCACTCTTACTGCCGTACTTACCAGTTTGCTCATTTCAATCTACAGTATGAGCAGCATGCAGGACAATTCCAATCCTGTAATGAAGTACATGCCATATATTTTTCCAGTGTTGTTATTGGGTGTATTTAATAAACTGCCTTCGGCGCTTACCTGGTATTATACAATTTCTAACACTATCACGTTGATTCTGCAAATTGTCATTCAGAAATACATTATCGATCACGATAAGATTTTGGCCCAAATAGAAGATAACCGGAAAAAGCCGGTGAAACAAAGTAAACTACAGGAAAAAATACAAGCTATGCAGGATGCCAATAAAAAAGTACAGGATTTAAAAACCAAAGTCTCAAAAAAATAAATTCATAGGTTTAACTAACCAGGCCTGCCGAAGTCAAACTCCCGCAGGCCTTTTTTATTGCAATCATTCGCGATCTTTAGGGTGCTATTTAACTATCTTTAATCTTTCAAATAGAACGATTATGAAACTTACCGCGTTGCTTTTAATCTCAGTGATAAACACTTGTGTGTATGCACAGAAGATAATTTCAGAAGGAACGCTGGTATACTCCATTTCTGCTGAAAGCGGCACCAAAGCAAGTCAGGCAGACCCTTTAGTTGGGGCTACCAACACTGTTTATATAAAAGGTAGTTTAAGTAAAACAGAAATGGCCACTCCTTTAGGTAAAGAAGCATCCATTTACGATGCAAAAAACGGAGCCGGTGTCATTTTAAAGGAATACAGCGGACAGAAATTAATGATCACATTAACGAAAGACAATTGGATAACTCATAATACAAAATTTGACGGAATTATTTTTCAATCTACTACAGATAGAAAAGAAATTGCAGGGTATTCCTGTATAAAAGCTACGGGTAAATTGAAGGATGGCAGTGAAGTAGTTGTTTATTATGCACCTGAGGTAAATGTAAACGACAAAAATTACAATCCATTATTTAAAACCCTGCCGGGGCTCGCCACCCAGTATGAGTTTGAGAGCGGGAAATTAAAATTTAAATACACATTATCCTCCATTGACCAGGGAGCCGTGCCGTTGTCTAAATTTGACATTCCTAAATCTGGTTACCGGGTAATGACTTATGATGAAAGCCGTGTAGGGAAAAAGGACAATAATTAAAAGAGCCCTGCAATTGCAAGGCCTTTAAATATTTTCAACGAATTGGTATATTACTAATGATTGCGGATGATCAATTTCATTCCCGTATACCCCTGGGTGATTTCAGGCATTACAATTTTATGTTTGTAAGGAATAATGTAGGTGATATTTCCCTTTTGATATGTAATTAAAGAGTTAGTCATAATACTATTACCTACTGTTTGGGTACTCGCTAAAAGGCTTCCTTTATAGCTTAATCCCGACTTTAGGTTAAAAGCGATAGAATTTCTGAGAGTAACAGGAGTGTAAATATTCAAAATGGTCTTACTCTTCTTTTTTCCAACACCTCTATCAGCCATGGCTACCTGCGCAATGCCAAATAATAAGGCGATTGTAAGCAACTTTTTGGTGAATGTTTTCATTTAAAATAATTTTAACTGTACAAAGATATATTATATTTCTTTCAAAATTTGTACCATTCATGGAAATCTTTATGATGAGTTTAACGCATAACACAACAAATTGTTACTTTTTTTTGACGGTATTGTAAAATAATGTACTTTACAGTAACCTATAAGCGCATGAGTAAAAATCCATACCGACAAGACAGGGAAGAGTTAAGGGAGTTACTTCAGCAATATGATAACCTTAAGTCAGGACGCAGCAACTCTTTTATTGAGGAAGAGGCCTTCGAAAAAATCATAGATTATTTTGATGAAAAGGATGAACTGATTCAGGCATTGGAAGTTACGGATTATGCCGTAAATCAATATCCTTATTCGGCTTCATTACTTCTCCACAAGGCAGATCTGCTTATTGCAGCTAAAAAATATAAAGAATCACTTCATTTTTTGGAACAGGCTGAAATATTAGACAGCAGCGATATCAACTTGTATATTCTTAAAACAGATGCTTACCTGGCATTAGATCAACAGGAGAAAGCAGCAGAAGTATTGGAAGACGCATTGAATTATTTTGAGGGAGAAGAAAAACTTGAGCTGTTATTTGAGTTAACCGATGTATATGATGATTATGAAAATTTCGATAAAGTGTTCGATTGCCTCAAAATGATTTTGGAAATTGATCCTAATAACGAAGAGGCATTGTACAAAATTTGCTTTTGGACAGATTTTACCGGAAGAAATGAGGAGGGGATAAGGTTGCATCAACAAATAATTGAAGATTTTCCTTTTAGTGAATTGGCATGGTTTAACCTTGCAACGGCTTACCAGGGAATTAAGCTGTATGAAAAAGCAATTGATGCTTATCAATACGCAGTGGCCATTGATGAAAAGTTTGATTACGCCTGGCGCAATATGGGCGATGCGTATTTACGGTT
>JANYFI010000201.1 GCA_025362765.1 Ferruginibacter sp.
CTTCGTACCTGCTCAACAAATAAAAAGAAGCAGCAAAAATATCAAAGGGGAAAGCTGCATTGGGCGTTTTAAAAAAAGCTTTACCGTTCGCTGTTTCAAAACACTCAATTATTTGCGGCAGGATATTTTTTTGAAATAATAAATCAACAGGTAACAGGTGAAATTCCTCTTCACAAACGGGGCTATTGCTGTAATTTATTTTTATCCCTTCAGCGTTTTTAAACTCCCCCGGGGTATTCGAAAAATCACATTCAACACCCACCAGGTCACCAAAAATAAAGCTGCAGATATATTGTAACCGCTGTGTACAATCGTTGGCGTATATAGTTACGTTCATCCCGGTTAATAATATCTTTATGTAGCGATATTGGCTTTAAAAATACTATAAAATAACGTGTCTATAGCTTTTCTCTACTCCACCCCCGGTGCAAAATGATGCTGCTGTAAAAAAATTGCTATTGTATTAATTTAGCTATTTGCTGCAACGGAATAGTATTGGCCATATTGATAATTTGTGTATCGGTGCAGTCATCTACCTTAAAAGTAATTAACGCACTTCCCAAGGGTATTTGCAGCTCATAGTTATTTTGGCTATCGGTGCTTCCCGATTGTTTTTCCAGTCGTCCTTTATAGCCCTGCACCTTAATAGTTTTTGTTTTGCCGTCATTCATCATTCCTCCAAGCATCGGTGTATTTAAAACTGTATTCATCATTGCTACTAAAGGTGAGTTACTAATAATAGAAAGATCAGCTTTTTTTATAGCTGTACCGTACACACGATGAATGGTTGCACCCACAAACCCTATATTGGATGCTACATTGTCGTCTTTTGTACTCACTGTTAAAGAATCCATTTTAGGTGGCAATAATTTTAAAACTTCCTTGCCAACTACCAGGTCTACTTCCTGCATAGCTTGTTGCAAAGCAAAATGTGCATCTTCCAGTTTACCTGCATTGTAGGCGGTTTTAGCAGTTGTCATTGCTTTGGCAAAATCCTGCGCCTTAACAGTAAATCCGGTAATTAAAAAAACGGTTATCGCGATAATATATTTCATAATTGTTTTATTGCAGATTAGCATTATTGTTCCCCCAGCATTTTTTTGATGCCATCAATGTCAAAGCCATTGGCCGCGGTCATCACCTCCTGTTCGTTGGCAAAGTTGATGCATTCCCAAACAATCATCGACGTTTGGCCCAGCGATACTGCCAGCGTATACCCCTTACTATCGTCATATTGAATAACGGCTTTGTTCCCTTTTACCCTTACTTGCTTAAAATTTTGCTTATTGCCATTGGCTTCCATCATGCCCGCATTAGCAAAGTACATACTATACAACCCTGCATAAATACCAGCATTGCCAATGGTGATGGTCATTTGCTTGTCCGCACCATTTTTATACACCCGCTGAATGCTCAGGTTACTCCAGCCCCATTGGGTGCTCATCACTTTATCCTGCAGCGTGTCTGCATTCAATGCAACGCTGGTGGCAGGCAATGATTTAAGAATTTGCCGCCCCAATTGAATTTCTACACCCATTAATGCCTGTTGCAAAGAATAGCGGGCATCGCTGTAATTTTTTGCACTATGCGCTGTTTCAGCTTCGGCCATCTGTACTTTTACATCCGGCGGCTCGGTATTGCTTAAACCGCCCCCACCTTTATTGGAAGGTTTGCCCGACGATGGGGAACCGGCAGTTGAATTATTGGTTGACCCTTCACTATCTGGTGGAAGGCCCGCCTTTTTTTCAGCTTCATTGCCAATTGCTTTGTCAACTGATTTACTTACTTTGTCTTTAATCTTTTTAAGAAAACCCTGCGGTTGGGCTGTGTTCGTAAACATAACTGCCGCAAGCAACAAGCAGAAGTATAAAACCCTTTTCATGGTAATTTTTTTGGTGTATGACGAAAATGATGAGGAGATAAAAATAATAAAAAAATTGAATTTAACAATACCCTAAACTGTTAGCAAACGATGAGTTTGATCATAAATAAACGGTAGAAATAGCAACAGAAAAGCAGGATAATTATTTTTTTGATCGCTCCTTCCACATTTCATTAAAAGTTTTCGGGCTAAACTCAAGTTGGCTCCGGTTTTTACTCCATCCCTTAAACAGGCCGTTTACTACTTTATTTTTGATATCCCCATTCGCCAAATTCATAAGGCGCCTGTTAAGGCTGGATATCTTCCATAGCTTCCACGCTATTTTTTCAGCCATGGGCGCCAAACCCTCTTCAACCGATTCATGGCGGTTATCGAGCAACAATTCGTGTAGGTTTATTTTTACCGGGCACACTTCGGTGCAGGCGCCACATAGCGAAGAGGCATAACTTAAATGCTTAAACTCCGGCAAGCCCTGAAGGTTAGGCGTAATAACGCTGCCAATAGGCCCGCTGTAAGTAGCGCCGTATGCATGACCACCAATGTTTTTATACACCGGGCAAACATTAAGGCATGCCCCGCAACGGATGCAGTACAAGCTCTGCCGTTGCTTAGGGTTTTGTAAGATGTTTGTCCGCCCATTGTCTAACAGTATAACATACATTTCATCAGGGCCATCCTTTTCGTTTGGTTGCCTTGGCCCTGTAATAATAGTGTTGTAAACGGTAACGGTTTGCCCGGTACCGAATGTTGAAAGCATAGGCCAAAACAACGCCAGGTCCGTCATGGCAGGTATCATTTTTTCGATGCCCACAATTACAATATGCGTTTTAGGGAAGGCGCAGCTTAACCTCGCATTACCTTCATTTTCGGTAACCGCAACGCCGCCAATATCGCTGATGATAAAGTTGGCGCCGGTAACGCCAACTTCGGCTTGTGTATATTTCTCCCTCAGTATCTTTCTTGCTACCTGCGTCAATTCTTCGGGCGTATAATTTAGTGGAGTGCCTAATTTTTTATTGAACAGTTTGGCAACATCTTCCTTGCTTTTGTGCATGGCTGGCGTTACAATATGGTAAGGCGCTTCGCCATCCAATTGTTGTATGTATTCTCCCAAATCTGTTTCAATGCTTTCAATACCATTTTTTTCCAATGCAATATTCAGGTGGATTTCTTCCGTTGCCATGCTCTTGCTCTTAACCAGCGTTTTGCAATTTTTTGCTTTGCAGATGCTGAGTATTTCTTCAATGGCCTGGCCAGCAGTTTCTGCCCATATAACTTTGCCGCCACGGCTGGTAAAATTTTTTTCAAAGGCTTCCAGATGCTTGTCCAGCGTTTCGATAGCACGCCATTTTATATTCTTTGCTTTTTCTTTTGCGAGGTTAATATTTACAAATTGCTCTTTGCCTTTTGGCACCACAGCATTATACCTTCCAATATTAAAATTTATTTTTCGGCGATGCTCAATGTCCGCCGATTTGATGGTGCTTTTGGCTTTGAAGGTTTGAGCGTTTTCTGTCATAATTTATATAATAACGTGGAATGTTTTGGCGAGACAAACTGACAACTAATAGCACTAATTAAATACTTTCTAAATTTCTTACCCTTAATTTTCCGTTTTGATAAACATATTGGTGGTAATTCTATTTAACAAGGTAGTATCCATATTACACAGCTTTAGTAAAGTTACTAATCATTTTAATTGATACAGCACATTAAAAGTAAGATAAAACTGAGTTTCAAATGCACAATCTACTTAGTGGTTAAAGCCGATTGAAAAACAAAAGTAAAAGAGTGCGACGTCCGCCCGGCTGCCATTCGGACGGGCCTATGAAGCTCTACATAGCTGCTGTATTGGCCGGTACAAAAAGC
>JANYFI010000203.1 GCA_025362765.1 Ferruginibacter sp.
CCTTTGTTCTTCTATCCTTAATATGCATGGTGGTAATGCGGTCGTGTTTTGCTTCAATCAATGCCAGTAAGGTTTCCTTTGTGTTGTTACCTCCTGCGGCAATATAGTGGCCACAATCCAGGTTCATTGAATTGTAGGGCGATTGGCTCAACGCTATATCCCATGCGGTGTCCGTAGCCTGCGTATGTGCATGGTAGCCGATGTAGACTTTGTGCTTTTCACCCAAATCGCCGAGGCGCTTTGAATGGGCAGGATCCTTTGGCAGTTCTACCGTTACCGATTTGGCCCCCAGTGTTTTTGCCGCCCTCAGTGCGTATTCAATTTCCGCATCTGTATTTTTTTCCCCGAGCGCATCGGGTTTAAAAGCATAAATCTCCACGCCGGCTTTATTGTACATTTTCTTTATGGCTGTAAACTTTTCCATTGAAACGGTTGAACGCCATTCAGCTACCTGTTTTTCATGCGCCGCCAGTTGCGCTTTTTGCTCATCTGTAAATTCAGGTCGCTTCCCTGCCACCCATGGCGGCATTGTCACCGGGTTAGCAGGCTTTCCCGCATAGTCTTCTACCGCATCTCCCATCAGTTCAATAGCGCTGATACCGCTATCGGTGATGTATTGCAAAATTTGATCAACACTACCCGGCATGCTACGGAAAGAGTAAGTGATAACACCTATCTGCACGCCAAAAAATTTGGATCCTGGTCCGTTGTAAAAAAAGGCGGTCTTTGAAAACGCAGCAGAGCCGGTGAGTAGTAAACCTGCAGAGGCGATGGAACTTTGTAAAAGAAATTGGCGGCGCGACTGGTGGCGTAGCTGTTTATTGGTTAAAGACATGTGGCAATGATTTAAAGGTGAATGTAGCAACGTTAATTATACGCTGCTAAAGCTACAAAGAAAAAATATACCGGTTACATTTTACCGGCGGAAGAAAAGCTTTTCTCCAAAAAAATAAATGATGCCGGCAAAGTATTTTCTTTTATTGATTTACTAACTTAAAATAATAGTTGAAAAAATATAAGATTCCTGACAACGCCAGTTAGTGTATCGCATGTTTTTAAACCTGTTTTTTATACTGAAAGAGCGGGAGGATTATCATCACTAATCTGTATGCTTTTCAATTGCTGCAAAGCCGGGCTCTCCTCGTTAATAATTGTTGAGGTTGCCTATTGTTTTGCGGCAGCATCATTTTCTTATAATAGAAGCTTATATTTATCGTATTAAAAATTGTACACGCTTAAACGATTGCTACCATGCTGAAATTAATCTCAAGATTGAGTATCGTATTATTGTTACTCAGCACCTCTTTTATTGCCGGAGGCCAGCAAACTACCAAAGATTTACTGTCTCCGGATAAAAAATTAGTCATCCGCTTTCAGATTGGAGATGCTACGAAAAAGGAAGGAAAAAATGAACAACTGAATTATAGTGTTTCCTTCAATGGCAAATGGTTGTTACTGCCCTCCGCCTTAAATCTTGATATAAATGGGTACGCTCCACTCGGCACTGCTGTTCGGCTGGTGGATGCCACAACGTCTTCACTTGACGAGACCTATCATTTGCTGGTAGGTAAGGCCAGTGAAGTGCGCAATCAATATAATGCCATACAACTGCAACTGGAAGAAACAACCGCACCCAACCGGAAACTACTGGTGGAAGCAAGGGCATACAACGACGCCGTAGCTTTCAGGTATTTGATACCGGAACAGCCAACTACAAAAGACAGCTTCCGCTTAAAAAATGAATACACGGAATTTCATTTTAGTACTGATGCCACCACCTATGCACAGGTGTTGCCGAATTATAAATCAATGTACGAAAGCGAGTACCTTAAATTACCCGTGAGTGCCTTCTCCAACCAGGGCGGAATTAAAAGCTCCATATTAATGGGCCTGCCGCTGCTGGCGGAAATACCGGGAGCAGCCTGGCTCGCCATTGCCGAAACTGACTTGCAGGGCTATGCATCTATGTACCTTACCAACCCCTCCGGAGGGTGGAATGGGCATACAATGGAATCCCGTTTATCACCCAGGATAGATGATAGTACAGGTATGGCGGTAATAGGAAAGGGTGCCTTTCATTCGGCCTGGCGGGTGATTATGGTGGGTGACCAACCGGTAAAATTGCTGGAGTCGAATGCGATGATGAATATGAGTGCTGCTACAACGCTGACTGACACTAAATGGATCAGGGCTGGTAAGGCTTCCTGGGATTGGTGGAGCGGCAGCCTGGATATAAATGGCAAACCTGCTTACACCACGGACAATATGAAATACTATGTTGATTTTGCAGCGAAGTCGGGCCTTGAGTACATGTTGGTAGATGCCGGCTGGAGTGAAGGGATCATCAAAGACATTACAAAAATGAATGGCAAAGTAGACATTCCCGCATTGGTAAATTATGCGACTCCAAAAAATGTAAAGGTCTGGATTTGGTTATATGCAAAGTCCGTTGACAGACAAATGGAAGAGGCATTTGCCTTGTATGAAAAATGGGGCGTGGCGGGCGTAAAAATTGATTTTATTGAAAGAGACGACCAGGAGGGAATTGATTTTTATTACAGGGTGGCGGCCAGCGCAGCCAAACATCATTTGATGCTGGATTTGCACGGCAGCACAAAACCTTTTGGGCTGGAAAGAACTTTCCCCAACGTAATGAATTATGAAGCGGTGTTGGGCATGGAACAATCAAAAGGCGGAACAAGGGATAACCCGGAGAACCATGTGATGCTGGCATTTACCCGTTTGCTGGTGGGGCCGATGGATTTTACGCCAGGTGGATTTAATAATGTAACAAGAGAAAATTTTAAAGCACGCAGTGATGCTCCGATGGTAATGGGTACCAGGGCGCATCATACTGCCTTGTATGTTGTTTACCAGATGCAGTTTGGCATGGTGTCAGATTATCCGGCTGCTTATGAAGGACAGTCGGAATTTGAATTTATAAAAAAATGTCCCGCCACCTGGGATGAACTAAAAGTGGTAAATGGCGTTCCCGGAGAATTTATTACCGTAGCTCGCAGGAATGGGAAGGATTGGTATGTAGGTAGCATCACTGACTGGCATGAAAGAAAATTAGCCATTCCATTGTCGTTTTTAAAAGCAGGAAAATACACAGCCGAAATTTATGCGGATGCACCCGATGCAGGGACAAATCCAAAGCATACTGTCATCAGTAAACAGTTGGTAGATAATAAAACCATA
>JANYFI010000638.1 GCA_025362765.1 Ferruginibacter sp.
TATTGCAGATGGGCAATTACCTTCCAATACAGGCGCAGGTTATGTTATACGGCGCATACTTCGTAGAGCAGTGCGTTATTATTATTCTTATTTGGATTATAAGCAACCGCTGTTATTTCAATTGCTGCCTGTAATTGCTACACAATTTGAAAATGTTTTTCCTGAGTTGAATGCCCAAAAAGATTTTGTAACAAGAGTGATTAACGAGGAAGAAGAGGCATTTTTAAGAACGCTGGATAAAGGGCTTAAGAGATTCGGACAAATAAAAAATGATAGACTTCGATTATTTAATCGAAACGTTTTACAAACTACTTTACCATCGCCGGGAGATATTACTCCCGATATTTTTCTAGAAAAATTGGGGGAAGCGGAATATTATTCAAAACCAATAAATCTTAACTCAAAAGCGATTTCATTAAGCACTCAATTTGGACGTCTTTCGGATAATCTAAATAATCTAGAAATTCATTCTGTAGATACTCAAAAACATTTGGTTATTGATGGATTTTATGCTTTTGAGTTTTATGATACTTATGGATTTCCTTTAGACCTAACTAAATTAATTGCTTCTGAATATGGATTAGAAGTTGATGATAAAGGGTTCGATAAGTTTATGCGAGAGCAAAAAGATAGAAGCCGTGCCGCAACAACTTTAGAAACAGAAGACTGGGTAACGCTGATTGAAGACGTAAGCAACAAATTTGTTGGCTACGATTCATTGGAAACTAAGAGCAACATAATAAAGTATAGAAAAGTAACAGCAAAAGGAAAAGAACAATATCAACTGGTATTGGATACTACGCCCTTTTACGCTGAAAGCGGCGGACAGGTGGGCGATACAGGCATTTTACAATTTGGTGATGAGGCAATCAAAGTAACCAACACCAAAAAAGAAAACGACCTGATCATTCATTTTACAGATCAACTGTCGGCCGCAATTGAAACAACCGTTATAGCAAAAGTTGATGCTGTCAGGAGAAAAGCGATAGCAGTACACCACAGCGTTACGCATTTAATGCATGCTGCGTTGCGCACCGTACTGGGCAAACATGTGGCGCAAAAAGGAAGTCTGGTTAACAATGATTACCTGCGTTTTGACTTTAGTCATTTTGCCAAAGTAACCAATGAAGAAATTGCCGCGGTTGAAAAACTGGTGAATGAAAAGATAAGAGAAAATATTCCGGTGGTTATTAAATCCATGCATAAGGATGAAGCCGTAGCCCTGGGTGCGATGGCTTTGTTTGGAGAAAAGTACGGCGATATTGTTCGGGTGGTGATAATGGATCCGGGGTACAGTATTGAACTTTGCGGCGGTACGCATGTGGGCAGCACGGGCGAGCTCGGCATCTTTAAAATACAGCACGAAAGCGCCGTGGCAGCAGGTGTTAGAAGAATTGAAGCGGTTGGCGGAGCAGCGGCAGAAAGCTACATCAACGAACAATTTGTTGCGCTGGATGAAATTCGCGGCCTGTTGAAAAATTCAAAAGATATTCCCAAATCTATACAGCACCTGAAATCGGAAAACAGTCAATTGTCCAAACGCATTGAAGGGCTGGAAGCAAGACAACTGGTTGGTATCCGCAACGAATTATTGCAGCAGGATGAAATCATCAACAACGTAACTTTTGTTGGCGCTATCATAGAAGTTAGCACTGCAGATGCCCTGAAAAAATTGTGTATCGATCTTAAAAGCCACCTGCACGACAGCGTGGTAGTGCTTTGCAGCAATATTGATGGTAAAGCATTTGTAGCAATAGGAATTGCCGATACAGTGGTGGCAGCAAAAAACCTGGATGCCACAAAGCTCATCAAAGAGCAGGTGGCTGGTTTAATAAAAGGCGGTGGCGGTGGCCAGAAAAACCTGGGCACAGCAGGCGGACAAGATGTGAGTAATTTTAAAACGATCATTGAAAAGGTAAAATCCTTATTGTAGAAATCAGCTTCTTATTTTTTAATGAAGGGAAGTTGTAATGGCTTCCCTTTTTTAGTACAGGTTATGAAAATAATTATAGAAACTCCCCGCCTGGTTTTACGCCAGTTTACCATGGCTGATGCTCCGCTGATACTCGCGCTCAATAGTGCGCCGGGTGTGTTGCAGTATATTCATGAACGGGGACTGAAGACTGTTGAAGAAGCTGCTGATGTGTTGCAAAATATCATCCTGCCGCAATATAAAAATAATCTCGGGCGTTGGGCCGTTCACACCAAACACAACAATGATTTTGTTGGCTGGTGCGGTTTAAAATGGCTGCAAACAACAAATGAAGTTGACCTGGGTTATCGTTTTATGCCGCCTTATTGGAGCAAAGGTTATGCTACCGAGGCAGCGCAACATACGCTGAACTACGGACTTCATCAGCTGAACCTTAGAGAAATTTTTGGTAAAACTCATATTGATAAAGCAGCATCTCAAAACGTACTTAAAAAAATTGGTATGCAGTATGTAAAGGAAATAACAGAAGATAATGTACAGGTGAAAGTGTATCTCGCCATAAAGCAATAAATAACAAATCAAACCGGTAAACAAATATCTTTGACAAAATGATGTTTCATGATCAACTACAACCCCAAAGAGTGGTTTACATTTATATTCCGTTTTCACAAAGCAGATAGCTTTCGCCGGTTGTTTCCCTTGATTATTGGCATCAGTGTCTATTCAGGCATTATCGCTTATCTGGAAATGGAATATTTTCAGCTTTCCACCAACAGCTTTTTAAAAAATATCCCGGTAATGCACAGCCTGCTTGGGTTTGCTATTTCTATGCTGTTGGTTTTTAGAACTAATACAGCCTACGACCGGTGGTGGGAAGGGCGCAAACTTTGGGGCAACCTGGTTAACAACAGCCGCAACCTGGCTATCAAACTTACAGTTATGTTGCCCGAAGATGATAAGGAGCAACGCCTCTTTTTTCGTAAAATAATTCCGGCTTACGCCTATGCATTGCGCAACCACCTGAAGGCTGAAAAAACAAGAATTGAACTGTTTGAAGAAGATGCCAGACATCCTATTTTTAAACATATAGATACAGAAAAACACATTCCTAACCAGGTTGCCTTGCTCATGTTCAGGCATATTCAGCAACTGTACAAAGAGCAAAAAATTACTGGCGATCAGCTCATCATTCTTAATGCAGAGCTGCAATCTTTTACAGATATCTGCGGTGCCTGCGAGCGGATAAAAAATACGCCCATCCCTTTTTCGTACAGCGTGTTTATAAAAAAATTCATCTTCTTCTATGTAATGACTTTACCGTTTGGTTATGTATTCAGCCTGGGCTATTATGTAATACCGGTAGTAGCTTTTATCTTTTATGTACTCGCCAGCCTGGAACTGATTGCAGCAGAAATTGAAGATCCATTCGGCAACGATGAAAATGATGTACCTACCGATAAAATTGCGCTTAACATTCACAAACATGTGGCCGAATTAATTTAACAAGGCAGTTTAAAAATTTTGTTAAACCAGTTAAATAATCTGCGAATTAATTCGTAATTGAAAAATTCTCCCTACATTTGAACTACTAAACATTTCGTATATCAAATCATTCAACATGAAAAAAATAATTTTTACCGCACTGGCAGCAGGTTTCATTAGCATGTCATTTACTGCAACGGCGCAGCAGGATCTTAAAGAAGAATCTAAAGACTTTATTGTTAAACCGGATAAAAAAGAAACGCAGGAAATCATTATTAAAAGTAAGGGCGATAAAACCGTTAAACTGAATGTTGAAATTGATGGCGATAAAATTACCATCAACGGAAAGCCGCTATCTGACTTTAATGATGCGAATGTAACCATCAATAAAAGAAAAACGATCATCCGCGACGATAACGGGGAAAATATGGTTTTTAATTTTGACACTCGAGAAGGAATGCCGGAGATAGCAGGCCTTGATCGCCTACCTGGAATGAAAAGAGGGCTAGCCATGCACAGGCCTTTTCTCGGGGTAACAACCGAAAAAACTGCAGAAGGCGCTAAAGTTGTAGAAGTAATGAAAGAAAGCGCCGCTGAAAAAGCCGGATTAAAAAAAGATGATATCATTACAAAAATCGGCGATGAGAAAGTGAGCGATGCCAGCGTGCTGGCTGAAATCATCAGCAGTAAAAAACCGAAAGAAGAAATAAAAATAGCCTACATCAGGGATGGTAAAAAGAAAGACATCAAAGCTATACTGGGCGATCGTGTAGAGGAAAAAAACATGGTCTTTAAATTCAATAATTCAGATCCCATGGTACGTGGTTTTAAATCGCCACGGGTTCAGGTAAGGCCAATGCCCGATGGCGATATATTCAGAAACTTCAACATGGATGGAAATGTTGACTTCGGCCAAAATGAAGATTTAGTGGGCGGCATGTTTCCGCGTCAGAAAAGGCTGGGGCTTAAAATTCAGGATACCGAAGAAGGCGGCAATGTAAAAATAATTGATGTGGAAGATTCATCTGCTGCACAAAAATCCGGTCTGCAAAAAGACGATATAATCACTGAAATAAACGGACAAAAAATAGGCAATACCGATGATGCAAGAGAACAGCTGCAGGAAGTAGCCGATAAATCCGCTTATACCATAAAAGCCAAAAGAAACGGAAATGAAATGAATTTTGATATTAAAATTCCAAAAAAACTGAAGACAGCAAATCTATAAACGAAACCTCCATGTAAAATCCATTCGTCTGTGGCAATGGCCATTGGCGGATGGATTTTGTATGTATGGCCGTTATTGGGGGCATTATCCCGAGAATAGCAAATTGTTGGGGCAGCCCGGAGATACCCACTAACTTCTTTGTACATTTGCAACCGTGATAAAAAATGATAAATACGAGGTTGTAATTGGGCTTGAAGTACACGCCCAGCT
>JANYFI010000653.1 GCA_025362765.1 Ferruginibacter sp.
CCGAAAGTAGCACCTCCAAAACCTGCAGCAGGATGAAATGACCTTATCGTAATTGGATAAGGTGTCATTCCCGCAATATCTATAAATCGAATAGGATTATTAAATGCATATGCATACGTAGACCATGCATACATCTTTTCACTCATTGGGTCAATAACCATCCAACGCATAAGTTGGTTATCATACATTCTTGCCCCATAATCGCTCCATTCTAAACCTGAACCATCACTAAATTCTTTTGATTGTAATTCTTTGCCGTTGTATTTGTACTTGTTTTCTAACTTACCTGCTGCTTTTGAAGAGATGCCGCTCATAACTAACCCACCTGGATAATACTTAGACCTTTTTTCCGGGTCGTTTTCAAAATTCCTATAGGCTACCTTCAAACAAGGTTCATAATTTTTTTCGTGGTATGATAGTTTTAAACAACCCATTTTTTATGATGCTTAAAGATATAGTTTTTTCTCATACACACATGCTTGCAGGTACATGTATTTGCTCATGTATGTACACCTGCTCATGTGATGCACTGCCGCTGATGGGTGCTGCCCCGTGTCCGTTGTCTTTCGTTGGTTAAGCTGTTATAAAATTCTAATGAAGGTTAAAATATAATTCACTCACTCTTTAAAGTTGCAGAGGGTTAACAACGGCGAAAAAAATTTATTTGATTGCCCCAACATGAACTATAAACTAAACGCATCTTCCGGGGCAATCGAATAAGTTTTTTTTGCAAGCCAAAGCCGCCATAGGATCCTCCGAACTATAACAACTGTTGCGGCGGCTGCGGCAGGTTTGGTAATCTGTAAAGACTATTCAACATTTCATGTAATCAAAAAATAAAAGAATAGCGAAGCTGCCATGCTGCCGCAGGCTTTGCCATTGACCGACTGGAAGGAGATGGCATAAAAAAAGATTCGTGGTTTACCACACCGCTTGGAGAAGCGTTGGCGGCACGGCTTCCGACGAAGGAGGCGGTGTTGGCTATTTACACATAATGTGTCTTATAGGATTTTTTTCAGAGCATGCTTGCATGAGCCGGGCTAAAAAATACTATAAGGCCACATTATGTTAATATAGCTTCAGGCAGTTTTTTTGGCGTGGGTTTTTGTTCGTGGCGTTGGCTACAGCTCTTTTATTTTTTTCTTGTCTTTTAAAAAAATAAATGTGCTGTCGTGTGTCGGCTCACAAAAACCATGACAAAAAAAATGCCTGCACCACCGCATAAGGCTTGTGTGTGCTGGCTTCTGTGTGTTGGCTCAAGCCTTAGCCGTGCCTGTGCGTCGGGCTGGGGATTTTGTTTTACAACGGATGATATTTTGTTACATCATCTTGCAACTCGTCAATATTATTTGCTTTGTATTCTTCGGTGCTGCTTACATATTTATGCCCTGCTAAGTATTGAACCTTTCGTAAATCATATTGCTTTAACCATGCTGTAATTACTGATGCTCTTAACTGGTCAAAGTTTTTTACCCGGCTGTTGATGGTTCGTAAATGGGTTAGCATAAGATGGGTAATGTTATGAAAGTTGTCTTTTGTTTTCCATTGTAAAAAAAGCTGACTGGTTACTCCTTTCACTGTTAAAAATTCTTTTCTTGTTTCATTTATGTAATCCATTAACTCATACACCTGGTGGCTTTCTAATTTCATTGTCCTGGCTGCTGTTCTTCTTTTGGCATGTACCGTTATTTTTCCTTCCCGTAATTGTAAATCCTGTAATTCCAATGCTGATATTTCTTCTACTCTCAAGCCTTGGTAAATCAATAAACTCAATATCACTTTATTTCTTTTTCTGCTCAATATATTTTTGCTTTGCGGTGGCATGTGCTTGTCTTGTATCACAATGCTTGTAGGATAAAGGTTATAGAGTGTTTGCAGTTCTTCCACATTTAAAATATCGTAATACACTTTTCTTTTGATGCCTTGTACTTTGATGTGTGCAACTGGATTAACGGTTACCATTTTTTCACTCAATAAAAAGTTGTAAAATTTTCCGATATGGTTTAAGTAATTAGCAATTGTCTTTTGACTTGCTCCGTGTTTACTGCTCCAACTTATAAACATCATGGCATCCTGATAACTGATTTCTTCCAACTCAAAAATATTTTCTCTTGCTGCCCATTGCCTAAAATACTCTGTTGCTCTAATCGTTGTTGCTGCTGTGTTTGGGCTGTACTTTTTTAATAACAACCATTCATTAAACTTACTGTAATCATATTGTGTTTGCATAATCATTTGTATTTTCTATTTCTAAAAAGTGAGTATAAATTTGTGTGCTTTCTAAACTGCTGTGCCCTAAAAAATCTTTTATCCTTTCTAACTTCATTCCGTTCTGTAAAAGATGTGTTGCAATGCTGTGGCGTAGTGTATGCAGGTGTATATCCTTTTGCATGAGCTCCGCATTACCTGTAAGCTGTATGAGTTGTTGCAATCTTCTCAACATCATTGTACCGCCTAACCGTTTACCATAATGTGTTACAAAAAATGCTTCGTTCTTATCGTTGCAGAAGTATGGCCGGGCATCGTATAAATAATTTTGCAGGTGTTCTATACTTTGTTTTGTAATCGGTACTTTTCTTTCTTTGTAACCTTTTCCTTTTCTTACATGCAAAATATTTTTTTCAAAAACGATGTCGTTAATATCAAGATGCACTACTTCATTTCTGCGTAAGCCACAACCATAAAAAATACACAACATGGCTCTATCCCTTAACTGCATGGCTTCGTAATAAACTATTCCCCTGTCATTTTTTTGTTGCTCATAATTTTCATAAGTAATTTTAAAAAGCAGTTTGATTTCCTCCTGTGTGAGTATGTCGGTTACTTCGCTATTATTTTCTTCGGTTTGTATGTCCAACTTTGGTAATAATAATCTTCCATTCTGCCGCAGGTAATCACTAAATTTTTCAAAGCCTTGCAGGTGTTTGTTTAAATAACTGTTGCTTAGTCCGCCGCCTTTTCTTGTATTGGTTCGTAATTTTAATTTGTAATAATGTTCTTTGATTAAGTCGTTATTGATTTGCCACAACCCTGCATAGCCTTTACTTTCAGCATAAAATAAAAATTCCTGTATGTAGTTGGGCAACTGGTAAACGGTCTGTTCACTGTAACCAATCGTTTGTAACCATTCTTTAAATGAGGCAATAATGTAGCGGTACGCTTCACTTTGCAGCGTTAATTGTTTCATCTTTATTTTTTTGGCGGTATATGTTTCTAAACTTCGGTGGGCTGTTCTTCTAATTGTTTGATTTGCTTACGTTTTCTCGGCTCACTTTTACTTTGGGCTGATGTTGGGCTGTTGGGCTGTTCATTTATTTTTTGCAATGCTTCATCCAATGCAGTACCGATACTATTTTGTAATTGCAGGTATTCTTCTTTGCTGATGATTTCATAGTGATATGCTTTTGTATTCCTGCTCTCTATCTTTTTTATTAATCCTGCATCCATTAGAGACACATGGTAACGCTTTATACTGCTGATTGGTATTCGTAGTTGGTTGCGTATGGATGTGCTGGTAAAGCTGCTCTGATTGCTTTTTAAAAGATGTTGTTTTAATTCTTCAAAATAATTTCTGGTTGCTCCATTCAGTTCATCGGATTTTCTTAATAAGATTTGTTTTAAAAGTTCGTTGGCTTCTGCAATATCTTCAATCGTTGTTTCAATAAATATTTCTCCTGTGCTTTCATCTACCTGCTGCTCCCTCTCGTATTGCTTAAAAAATGTTATCACTTCTATAAATGCCAAGTAGTGTGCATTGGTTCTTCTTTTCTTAAAAACTTGCGTGGGTATTTTTAATAATTCTGCAAAAGGATTTATTACGGTGATGGGTTGTAATACACTTTGAACATTCTGTAACAGTTGCTTGGCTTGGTTTTCATCGGCTGTATTAATTTTGCCTGCACTTATTTTTCTTTGGTAATCCATTATTCTTTCGTCCTGTTCGTCGCTTTCATCCAAGTAGATTAAAAAACATCGGTTGGCATTATCTTCATAAATACTTTCTTTGGTAGTGCAACCTGCAATGCAAACTGGTCCGTACACTTTCAGGTGTATTGTTTTGGTCATACCATTTTTATCTTTGATGGTAATGGTTTTGCTTATCCTTTGTTTGCTTTGTAATTCTCTTAATGGGTACAGTGCTTTCCATATTCCGTCAAGGTCTTCAATCAAAATAAGTTTATGCCCCAATGCTGCTTTATCAAAATAATAAAATGCGTTTTCTGTTAGTGCAGTAATTTCTATTTTATCTTCTTCGGGGATTAACTCACCAACTTTTTCCTGCAGGTGGCTCTTGCCTGTGCCGCTGCTGCCCATGCTGATAATGTGTAAAGGCTTCGCCGTTTTTCTGCTGGTATAAATTAACCACATGATTAATCTATTGAGTTCTTCGCCTACAATGCCCGACCTTCCTATGAGTTCGTTAGTGGCTTGCAATAAATTCTTTTTTTTTAAGAATGTTATGGCTGCTTCTTTTTCTGCTTCGGTTAATGGTCGAATGATTTTATTTTGCTCCTGTTGTTTGCTTTCTATTTGTTGCAGTCGGTAACTTTCTAACTCACTGGTGATGTCTGATAAATCTTTGCTTACTGCTGTTACGCCTACTTCTAATCTATCGGCAATTAACCTGGCTAATTTCTCCACCTGTGTAATGCTGTATAAATCTAAGTTCTGCCGTATCGCTAAAGCTGCTATATCTGGGTTGTTTAAATAATGCTGGAACTTTCTGTTTAGTACTTCTATTTTTATCGTTACCCTTAACCTGTCCAAGCCTTCTAATCTGATGCCGCCTAAAATGGTGTAGCCTAATTCTTCGGTGGCGTAAGTGATGGCTTCGGGGTTTGATGTGTTTATTTTACTGTCCATAAAAAATATTTTTTAGTACCTATTGGTAACAAAAGTAATAGATTGGTTTCAAACTGCCAACACTTATCTATTTTGATTAGTACAAATAAGTGCCTTACTTTTGTTCTGTTACCTTATTTTAGGTTACTTACAATACTTTTATATGACTTTTGGAGAACGTATCATTATGCTGCGGAAGCAGCTTAAAATGTCGCAGGATGATTTGGCAAAGAAGATTGGAACCTCTGCACCCATCATTGGAAGGTACGAACGCAATGAGATTAAACCCTCAATAGAAGTGGCTGCAAAAATTGCCGAAGAGCTCGGCGTTACTGTTGATTACTTACTGGGCAACTCTGATAATATAGTGATGGATAAAAAACTGATTAAACGGATTGAAGATATTGAAGCTTTACCCGTTGAAGAAAAAGACAAAGTGTATTATTTTATTGATATGGCACTCTCACATCACAAGGCTAAGAAGGCTTTCGCTAAGTAAAATACAAAAGCCCC
>JANYFI010000673.1 GCA_025362765.1 Ferruginibacter sp.
CATTGCACGATGGCGCAAGCTTATTGCAGCGAATAGGTGAATATGTTCGAACGCAATGCGGTAATAAAATGAAAATGCTGCGGCGTTGGCTACCAAAATATCGCCTCTATGAGGCTTCGTGTTTGCTGGAAATATTCGTGATGAAATTCGATGCACGGCCCCTGGAGACACTTTGCTCCGGTGACTATTGAATAACACTGCCGATATTTTCGGTTCTGAAAATCATTCAAAAACCATTGTTCAAAACCTTAGTTATTAAAAACAACCTGTCGATTGAGTTATAAAAACTGAAAAAATTTTTTATAACTCTTTTTATATTTTAAATGTCTTTGAGTTCATACATCGTCAAGGGTGAAGTTTCCGCATCTCCGGTATTCAATGTACTGTCTGGCTCAAACAACATCACTTCAACTTCCTGCTCTGCTACGGGGCGATGTTCCGTTCCTTTTGGGATGATGATAAAATCACCCTTACCAAGTGTGATTATTTTATCTCTTAGTTCCATATTAAAGGAGCCATTGATTACAGTGAACATTTCATCTTCATTGTCATGTTTGTGCCATACAAATTCTCCTTTAAACTTCACCAGTTTTACCAGTTGTCCATTTAGTTTTCCGGCTACTCTTGGGTTCCAGTAATCTGTAAAGGAATCAAATCTCTGCTGCAAATTTATTTTTTCGATTGACATGTTTAGTAAAATGGGTTGATATATATTTTATCAAATATCAGGTTATAAAAAGTATACTTATTTTTCAATTATGTAGTCGTTTTATAGGTTCTCGATCTGGGTATACCATCCTGATCTGCATACTCCATTCTTTTCGCTTTACAATAAACATCTGAAGCCTCCACCGGGTATTTTGCATCAAGATCAACATTGTTGAAACTTTTTTTACTACCCCAGTTAAACAGCTTTTCAAAAAGGGGCAATAGTTTATTGTTCTTTATCTTACTTAAAAAATAAACCTCGTGCTCTTTTTCCTTGATGCCCATTTCGTATAACATAACATCATGTTCAGTAATACCCAGCCCGTTAAAAAAGTGTTTCATCCTGAAGTACTCACACACGTTACCACTTTCCAGGCTCCCGGCAAAATAAAAAGGCATAAACCAGCCAATAATATAACAGCTAAAAGAAATTACTTTACCGATAATATGAAAACGCAGTTCATACCAGTTGGAAACAGGAATTTGATACTGCTGCATAATTTCCAGCACTTCTTTGCGATGGTTCCATTCATCGAGCTCTATCTGGTAAATAGCTGCTTTTTCAGTTTTATTTTTCACGGAGCCGGCATGGCCCTGGTAAGCAAATGCCGCCGCCTTTTCTGCCGAGTAGGCTTTCTGTAATAAATCAATGAGTGCGTTGTGCTGTAGTTTCATTAAAAGGTAATTTAGGCTTACCGGGCAATTAAAAGTAAATATAAGCATTACTTACTCCATGCCGTTACCTGGCCACGTACATTGAACCAGCTATCAACTTTTTAGTTGCCTTTCTTCCTTTTTCATTAGATTTATTGATTGCTTTACGTTATGGCATTTTACCTTTAACTTTCAATTAATATTGTAATTGACACACGTCCATCTTACATCTATAAAAAAAACTTGTATGCAGTTCCGTTTATTCGTCGCCGTTGGTATTTTCGCTTTATTCATTTGCCAGCCAGGCTTCGCACAAAAAAATATAGCCCCCGCTTTATCGTCTCTTAAAGAAGGGCAACACCTGAACGGTTTTAAGGCAGTTGCCTTATACCTGAACGACGCCAACCAGCCAATGGGTGGCCGTTTTGTGCATGATAAAACAGGTTTCACCTTAGACCTGCTGCAGATAGAATCTGTACCACAAACATACATCTGGGTAAATTCCTTGCCACTCTCCAACAAAGGCGAACCGCATACGCAGGAGCACCTGCTGATTACCAAAGGCAACAAGGGCCGAACGTTGAATACCACCGAAGGTATGTCGCTTGCTTTTTCGAATGCCTTTACCAACCAGACTTACACCGCCTACAATTTTAATACCGCCGCGGGTGGAGATACATTTTACAAATTGTTTGAAGAATACCTGGATGCCCTGCTGCACCCCGATTACACCGATGAAGAAGTTCACCGGGAAGTATGCAATTGGGGCGTGGTGGAAGATGCTGCCACCAAACAATTAAAGATAGAGGAAAAAGGTTCGGTGTACAATGAAATGAAAACTTCCATGAACAACCCCTATGCGCAGGCCTACGATAAAATGGGAAAGCTTTTATATGGCGATGCACATCCATTGTCGTACAATGCCGGTGGCTATCCCGATGATATCCGCATATTGAATGCAGCCGATATCAAACAATTTCATACATTGAATTATCACCTTGGTAATATGGGTGCCATTACTTCGTTACCCAAAACAATGCCGCTTACAGCTGTATTGAAAGAAACGGATGCTATCCTGACCAGGTTGCAACCGGCTATGGAACAAAATAAATTCAACAACACCATTCCCCCTGCCAACGGCGCCGCTGAAGGCACCGTACAACTGGTGGAATACCCGAGTTCGAATGAACAGGATCCCGGCCTGGTACTATTCGCTTTTCCCGCAACGCTGCACCTTGACGCCACTGAAAAATTAATGCTGAACAATTTCCTGAATATTTTTGCCGGTGATGCCAGTACCAATCTGTACAAAATATTTATTGATGGTAAAACAAAAGAAATTGACCTGGATGCGCAGGGAGTGTACGCCTCGGTTGACAACAACGGAGGAGAGCCGGTATATGTTGGCATCACCGATGTAAATGCGGCCAATCTTACCAAAGAAAAAGCGGCCATGGCTGCACAAAAAATGATGGCGGAATTAGCACGGGTAGCGTCCTTTGCAGACGGCTCTGCGGAACTAAAAGAATTTAACCAGCGGTTTAAAAACAGCCTGGTCGATTACAAGCGAAGTCTTGCCAAATTTACCAACACGCCGCCAAAATTTGGTTTTAGAGATACTTATGAAAGCTGGTACCAGCAACTAAATGAATTGGCCAAAATCAACAGCTTCAAAAAATCAATCATCCTTACCCCGCAGTTTGAAGCCATTGACCAACTGCTGGCAACAGGCAAAAATTTCTGGGCTGTTTATCTTCCCAAATGGAAACTCACCACAGCACTGCCCTATGTACTGATAGCCAAAGCCAATACCCATTTGCTGGCGCAGCAGGACAGTGCCGCCAAACTTAGAGCAGCAGCAGAAATTGCCGCATTAAAAACAAAATACAATGTGAGCGACGATCAGCGGGCGATTGAAAAGTACAAAGCGGAATATGATGCCAATACCGCCACGTTAGAAAATGCAGCGTCTTCTACGGCCATTAAGTTTATAGAAAATCCACCATTAACGCTGGACGACCAGCTCAATTTCAAAACCAGTTTGCTGGCCAATAAAATCCCATTGGTGGCTGCTACTTTTAACAACATGACGAGCGCTACCAGCGGACTGGCGCTACGCCTGGACAATGTGCCTGCTGACAAATTAGTGTACCTCGCCATGTTGCCCGAACTGTTGACGCAAACCGGACTGTTGAAAAACGGCAAAGCCATTTCGTATGAAGACATGATGCAATTGCAACGCCAGCAAATATTGAGTTTAAGCAGCAGCTTCACCACCAATTTTAAAACAGGCAGGGCCGAATTATTGATGAAAGGTGCCGGCAACAATGTCAAAGAATCTCAAAGCGCTTTGCAGTGGATGAATGACGTATTGCAAACTCCTTACTGGACGATGGAAAACATTTCCCGCATCCGCGACCTGGTGAACCAGGTGCTGAGCAGTAAAAGAAAAACCATGCAGAATGCAGAAGAAGCCTGGGTAAATGATCCTGCTGCCGCCTATCGGGCGCAAGACAAAACTTTGCTGTTAGCTACTTCGTCTTTCTTGACTGCCGCCCATAATATCCATCGCCTGCGCTGGATGCTGATGGATGCCGGCAACTCAACAGACAGAAACGCCGCAGCAGCTTACTTTAACATGCTGGCCACCGCCATAGGAACAAGAGATAATTTAAAATTGTTGCTGGCAAAAATACAAGGTCTTAACACCATTATGGTGGTAATGGAAGAGCCGCTGCAAAGCATTTTTAGTTCGTTCAATGGGTTGAATATGGCCGCTAAAAAAACAATTACAGAAGCAGCCAAGGACCTTGACCAGTTGCTAAGTGATATCCCTGATGCATCGCTGGTAACTGACTGGCAATACCTCTGCAAACAAATGCAACATGACCTGCTGCAGACACCGGAAAAAACCCTGGCAGATTTAAATGAACTAAGAAAAACAATGTTGCACACCGCTAACGCCCGGCTGTTTATTATCGCCAGCGGCACCACACAACAGGCCCTGCAAAAAAATATCAACGGCTTGCTGGCTGGACTTTCTACAGCACCGGTGAAAAGAATTAATTATACTGATAAAAAATGGATTGATGAACGGGTACAACAACGGTTACACACCAGCGACAACCCGGTATACGTTGGGCTTATCAACTCCAATTCTTCTACCGGCGTATTTATCAATAGCTATAAACTGCTTACCTATGCTGATACCAGCCGAGAAAAATTATTGCAGTTTTTGGCGGCGCAATTATTTTCCGGTGGCGGCAAACAAAGTGTGTACACTAAAACTACCGGGGCGGGCTTGTCTTACAGTACCGGCACCGGCTGCTCCCCTGCTTCGGGCCTGTTCAGGTATTATGCCGAACGTACGCCGCTGTTGCCACAAACACTCAGTTACGTGATTGGTGAAATTAAAAAAACACCCAACGATCCGGCTATGAGTGAATACATTTTTTCACTGGCCGTAAGTGCCAACCGATCCTCTGCCGAATACGAGGCCCGCGGCGAAGCAATGGCTGCAGACCTCACAGACGGCAATACCCCTGCGTTGGTAAGTAATTTCCGCAAGGCCATCCTGCGCCTGCGCCGCCTGCCGGGCCTGATGGATGAAGTGTACAAACGAAAGGATGCCGTGTACGAAAAAATATTACCGGGCTACGGTGCCAAAATGAAAGATTTGCAAGGCGTAAACAATTTTGTAATAGGCGCCGAAAAACAAATGGCGGCCTACGAAACTTATTTGCAATCGAAGGATGGTGCAGATACAAAGTTGTACCGAATTTATCCGAGGGATTATTGGATGGTGGCGGAGTAGGATTTTTAATCTACCCAAAATGATTACATTCGTTTGTAAATATTTATAATTAGCTAAAGTAGCGCAAATACAAACGTTGTGCGTCATGCTACGTGACACCCTAAAAATTTCGACCGACCTAACTCAACCATATGATTAAAAAAATACAGGCTGTTAAGAATTTTGGAGTTTTTAAAAATTTCACATCGGGGGTTCAACTACCAGAC
>JANYFI010000712.1 GCA_025362765.1 Ferruginibacter sp.
GGTAAGGCTGGTACTGAGGATTATCACTTACCAATGTGTATTTATCTTTGATCTTGTTATTTTTTACTACTCTTTTATATACGATACCTTCATTGCGACTTACCACAATATAGGCCTGGTCATTCTTAACATCTTCTTTAAAATCTATTTTCTCTCCTACAATAATACTGCCACTTGGGGTGGGCATCATACTGCCGCCGATGATTTCAAATGCACGATAATTACCGCCTGACAACATGGGCAATGTAAAAGTATTGAGTTCGTCAATGAACTCACTGTCAGCATAGCCAGCCAGATAACCTGCAGCCGCTTTCACAGGTACAAAATGAATAATATTTCTTTCGGCGGCCATCATTTTCTGCTGCCTTCTCTTTGCAAGATAATTACCGGAAGTATCACTCAGATCTTTCAGCAACAGTTCATCCAGCGTTAGCTTAAAAATTTCGCAGACTACTTCCAGTACTTCCAAACGTGGGTCTGCCCGCTCTTCTTCATACGCACCAATTAAAGAACGCTTGATGCCTAATTTTACCGCAAATTCTTCCTGTGTCCAGCCCCGTAATTTGCGGAGATATTTCAGATTTTGTCCTGCTTGTGACATATGCAACTAATTTGATTAGTACAAATATACTAATATATTTAGTTTGTAAAAATTTATTTTTTGTTTCAAATAATATTATTGAACTGAATGCTTTTGAATAGCCGACACAAAACAAAATATTAATGGGGTTTCATTCGGTAAATAACGCAATATAATTCACCTGTGCGATTGCTGTAGCCCTTATCTGCTATCGTATAAAATGCGAAGGTTTTGTTTACATCAAACTTTCTTTAACTTAATCATCTCTTATTTGTTACAGTAAAAAGGATATCTTTAAAATCACCGAATGCATAAGTTAACCATTCTGTTTTTATGTGTGGGGTTGTGTAGTACAACCAATGCGCAAAAATTACTTCCTGTTGATGAAGGTTCATCAGTTAAATTTTCCATCAAAAATTTTGGCTTTTCAACCAGTGGCAATTTTACCGGACTTAAAGGAAACATACAGTTTGACGCCGGTAATATTACTGCAGCCAATTTTGTTGTTAGTGTAGATACCAGGACAATCAATACCGGCAATAACGCCCGGGACAATCATTTAAGAAAAGATGACTATTTTGATGTGGCAAAATTTCCGCTGATTCTTTTTACCTCAGTAAGCGTTAGTAAAGATGCAGGATCAACAGGGTATATGATAACTGGCCATATTACTATAAAAGATGTAACCAAACAAATCACTTTCCCATTTACTGCCATTGCACAAAACAATGGTTATCTTTTTATCGGTTCGTTCTCCCTAAACCGTAGAGATTTTGGCGTTGGAGGTAATAGCATGGTGCTGGCGGATAACCTGCAGGTATCGTTAAATATTCTTGCCAAAAAGAATTGAAGATCAAAAATCTGTAAAAAATTTACTGCTGTAAACGATCGAGTATTGCTGCAGTTGGGGAATTGACCAACTGTCCGCCCGGAACTGAAGCTAAATTAATAAACAAAAGTTGAAGTTTAGAACTACTGCCCAACAGGTCTTATGTATGAGTTAACAAGAGGTCTCTGCTAAAAGGATAACTTTAATTAGCAAAATTTCTTTTAAACTTAAAACAGAAACCTCATGAACAAATGTAACAATTTAGACTTTAGTGGTACAACGATTTATTGCGGACTGGATGTACACTTAAAAAGCTGGCGTGTAAACATTCGGGATGAGCAAATGGAACTAAGGGATTTTTCACAAAACCCTGACCCTGCAGCATTGCATAAATTTCTCGCCAAAAATTATCCCAATGCCAGCTATAAAGTTGGCTACGAAGCAGGGTTTTGTGGTTTTGGTATCCAGCGGCAGTTGGCTCAATTACAAATTGATTGTGTGGTATTAAATGCAGCCGACATTCCCAAAAGCGATAAAGACAAGCGGCAAAAAAATGATAAACGAGATGCCCGTGCCATTAGCGAAGCGATAAAGAATAACAATAAGGCAGGCATCCATATTCCACAAGCAGCCATGGAATATGCCCGTAGCCTTGTACGCCAGCGGCAACGGTTGGTATTGGACAGCACCCGGCAAAAATGCAGGATATGGCACTGCCTTCATTTTCATGGACTGGAACTGCCGCAAAAAATAGACACGGGCCAATACTGGAGCAATAAGTTTATTAAAAAATTAGAAAGCAATAGCTGTAATGGAGACACCTGGTTAAAAATGAATTTGCAGTTAATGATAAAAGACCATCAGCAAAAACGGGCGCTGATATTGGAAACCACCCGTGGCATCCGCAGCCTTTGTAGGCAGGAATTTTTTAAAAAGCAAATAGCACTCATTACCGGCATACCGGGCATTGGAGAAATAAATGCAGCCATCATCTTTTTTGAAATAGAAGACATTAGCCGTTTTAAAAGTCCGGATCATTTATATTCCTACGCAGGCCTGGTGCCGGATACGGATGACAGTGGTGAAACAAAAAAATCAAAAGGAATTACACACCGTCAAAACAGCCGTTTGCGAAAAGCCATTGTGGAAAGTAGTTGGGTTATCATCCGGCAAGACCCGGCCATGCTGATGCTATATAAAAATTATTGTAAGAGTATGCATAAAAATAAAGCCATCATACGGATAGGCAAACATCTTTTATCAAGGATACGTTATGTATTAAAAGAACAAAAACCTTATGTGCAGGCGGTATTAAAATAATAAGCACCCTAAGCGTTTTTTAAGGTATTGTTCAGCAAAGTGATACTAGAAAAAACCCCGGTAAACCGGAGTTGAAAAACAAAGTGTATCACTTCGCCGAAACCAGCTTATCCCTTGCAAAGTTGCCCGCCGACATTGCTTTGCTCCGTTTAGGCTGGAAGTATAAAGTTAAACCGGCTTTGCAAAATATGTGAAAAGTTTTTTGTGTACACCCACCGTTAGACGGAATTTGCAGCAACAGCATAAAACCCTGTCGTCTGTTTCTAAGATAGGATACAGGTGTGCATTTTTAAAAAGTTAAA
>JANYFI010000717.1 GCA_025362765.1 Ferruginibacter sp.
ATTTGGCATAACTCCAGGGAATGTAATGGGAGAGTAGCTAATAAACTTAATTTTTACCCCGTTGTTTCGTATGGGCCGGGCACAATGAAATTGACCTTTTTTCATAACTATTTGAGCTTTAAAAGTAAGCAGGCTTCACGCCGGTCTTTTAGTTTTGCCTTATAAGTTTTTAAAAGCAAAAAAATTAATAAATGAATATTACACTGGAACATGCGGAAAAAATGATTGCCGCAGCAAAAGCAAAAGCTATTGAACTGGGAACTAAAATGAACATTAGCGTGGTGGATGCCGGGGCTAATATTTTAGCCTTTGTACGCATGGATGGCGCCTGGTTAGGGTCTGCGGATATTTCCTTAAAAAAGGCAAAGACCGCCCGTTTTTTTGATATGAATACTGGCATTATTGGAAGTCTTTCACAGCCCGGTGGGTCTTTGTATAATATTGAACACTCCAATGGAGGGCTGATTACTTTTCCTGGTGGTGTTCCTGTTACAGATGAAACAGGCCAGGTAATTGGCGCTATTGGAGTAAGTGGCAGTTCTGTTGAAAATGATCATGCAGTTGCGACAGCAGGCGCATTAGCTATTTAGTATAAGCGGTGGGTTTTATTTGGGTTGCCACAATGGCAACCCTTTTTCTGTGCCAGGATGTTGATAAACTATAGTTTGCAAGTCCCGAACACGCTTTAGTTCAGGGAGTGTTAGCCCATACAAAGGAAGTTGCTGGCGTCTGCTACTTTGAAATAAGCTGGTGGCAAAAAAGTTGAGCCAACAAACCCGCCGTTTCGGACATGGCATGCGTGATAATAGGTTGATGTTGCATAAGAACAAAAGACCTCTATTTTACGAAACATTGCTGCGTAATACAATGGCGAAATGAGCTAAGATTACCAACTTGCTCTGAGGATGATGGCGCTTCAGAAATATTCCTGGTCGCAAGAACATTGGGAGCAGAAAATCTTGTGGCATGGTAAAGGCAAAGTACCTCTTTACAGCCATCCGTACCGTTCTATCAATTTATCTTTTTGCAGGCGTGAAACGGGCAGCACGTCGTTACTGATCATTGTAAGAAGGCTTTCGTTCCGGTTAAAATGTTTTACTTCGTTAAGGTTAATAATATATTGCCGGTGGATACGAAGGAATTGCTGCTCTTCCAGCACAGGCTGAATATCTTTTAATGTTTTTGATATGAGTATTTTTCTTTTATCATGCAAAACCAGGTTAGAATAATTGCTGCTGGCTTCTACAAACACAATATCTTTTATGTCAATAAAAATTACGCCCGTTTGGCTGGGGATTGCTATTTTGGTAATATTTCCTTTTTTAAACTGTTGCTGTAGTATTTGCAGTTGATCTGTTTGAAAGTGTTGGCGCTTTTCTACTTTTATAATCACTTGTTTAAGTTCGTCAATATTAACAGGCTTAATTAAATAATCAAGTGCATTAAACCGAAAAGCTTTAATGGCAAACTCGTTGTAGGCGGTTACAAAAACTACGGCAAATTCAACCGGCATTAATTTCTCCAACAGATCGAACCCGTTTATTACCGGCATTTCAATATCTAAAAGAAGCAGATCGGGTTGAAGCAGTGTTATTTGTTGCAAGGCTTTAACACTGCTGCTGAAGCTGCCTACAATTTCAAGTTGCGGAAAATATTTTTCAATGTTTAACTGCATTAGCTTAATGCTGTCCGGCTCATCGTCTATAATTACGGTTCTGATTTTCTCCATAAAAAAAAGGCTGTTTATCATTATTATTCTACAGGAATATCTATCCTTATTTCGGTACCTGTTGCATTACCTTGACCGTCGTACAAATCATTTACTATTACCGACATATTGGTTTTGTACATCTGGTTAATGAGTTCGATTCGTTGGTGCGTAATGCTCATGCCGAATGATTTGTGTGCCATGGCTGATTTGCTTTTTAGCTCTGCAGCCCTTGCTCTGCCCACGCCGTTGTCAGTTACTATAACCTCCAAATTATTATCCTGGCAGTTAAAAGACAAAGTTATTTTTCCGCCATCTTCTTTAGACATTAATCCGTGCCATATTGCATTTTCTACATAAGGTTGTATCAGCATGGGCGGTATTTCTATATAATCCATATCCACGTTATTGGCTATGTTTATTTCATAACGCATTTTTTCTTTAAACCGCATGGCCTCCATATCCATATACAATTGTAATGTTTCTATTTCCTGCGTCAGAGAAATACGGTCGCTTTTAGAATTTTCGAGTACCAGCCGCATCAACCGGGAAAACTTCCCAAGGTATTCGGTCGCCGAATCTGCATTGTTATCTACGGCATACAGCTTTATAGAGTTGAGGCAGTTGAAAATGAAATGCGGGTTCATTTGCGAACGCAGTGAATTAAGGGCAGCATCACTTACTTTGCGTTCAAATTCGGCTTCGCGCTGCTTTTGTTCGGCCCGTTCTTTTTCCAGTTGCAAAATAAGTTTTGCCTGTTTGTTGCGGTTTCTATAAAACACAAAACCACTAATGCTAAGCAGTAGCAGCATAAACCCAATACTATACAGCCATTGCTGGCGCAACTGTAGTTTGCTCAGTGTATTGTTTTTGCTTAACAAGGCATTTTGAAAATGGAGGGAATCTTCCTTTTTATCAAATTCGTACTTCAGTTCCATTTTAGTAAGGGTCTTTTTCTTTTCATCGTAGCTAAGCTTGTCGTTTAAAAGAATATATTGATCAGTGTATACATAAGCGCTATCAAAATGGTGAATACCAGCGTATGCTTTTGAAATGGTATAGATTGCATCCACTTCTATTCCCTGATACCCTTTCTGTTGAGCAAGTTGTTTTGCTTTAAGCGCATAGCTAAGTGCTGCAGTATATTTACCTTGATAAAGATTAATATCACCTATTTGTCTCAAACTTAATGCTATCCCATATTCCATACCTAAATCGTCGGCAATAGTTAACGATTCCTGAGTATAATATATGGCACTATCATATTGTTGTCCCTTAAATCCAATAGCTTGAAGATCAGCCGCTGAAATTTCAGCATATAAGGCCCCCAAACTACTATAAAAATGATACATGTCTTCCTTGTTGCCAGGCTTAAATTGATCGTATAGAAATTGTGCTCTTTTAAAATATTGCAAAGCAGTCGTAAAACTGTCTATCCCTACGTAGGTATTGCCAATGTTGCTCAATGTGCCAGCAAGCTCAATTTTATCACCTGTTGCTTCATTAATAGTCGTTGCTTTTTTAAAATACAATAAAGCATTTTCACGATTACTTGGTATATGTACATACAGATCGCCAATGCTGTTGTAAACCTTTGCCAGCCCTTTTTTATCACCAATGGACTCGCAAATTTTTTCTGCATTCTGTAAGTCATCCAGACTATTTGAAAATTGAGACAGTTTGGTATAATTTACCCCTCTTGCCAAATAGGCATTTAGGAGGCTACCGGCATTGTTAATTTTTATTGCCAAAGCAACAGCCTTTTGAGCATACAAAAGCCCTTTACCCGGCTCAACGCTTTTTAAATAAAAGGCAATGTCATTCAGCAATTTCACTTTGTTGCTGTCTTCTTTCAAATAATCCCTTTCTGCTTTTAGCAATGAATCCAGTGCAGGCTCCTGTGCCTCCGTTTTTTTAAAGCACAAACAAAACAGGAATAAGGTGGCTGTATACCGTAGCATCATAAATTGATTATTAACAAGGTAAAGATATTAGAAAACACATGCTATACTGCTGGCAACCTTGCGGAATGGGCATTTTGAATGATGAACAGGCTGTGTTATTGTGTGGGGTGTAATTTACTCTAAGTGTCTGATTCTACTCTTACACAACAAAACCTTCATTCATCCCCGATATAGTGTTGCTCACACAGTCACAAACAATCACAGTATCTCTCTCATATAACTTCGTCAGCATATCAGAAATATTATAATTACCATGAAAAAAATTATACTTTTTACGCTGCTCATTTCCGGAGTTGCCACTACCAATGCACAGTGGAGCAATACAACTAACCAGTTTTACGACTCCCTGGATATGCCTGTTGCCCGGGCTGCCAGCGATCAGAAAAACCCATTGGTTATTAAAAGCGTGCCGGACGGCGGCTATTTTGTGATATGGGAAGATTTCCGCAATGCCAATGGCAATAGCGACATTTACGCCCAGAAATACGATAAGGACGGGCACAGCCTTTGGGCCACCAACGGCGTTCCCGTAGCCACAGGAGATGCACCTGATCAGCAGTATTCCAATATCAGCAATGGGGTTGTCAACTACATCAATTACCAAAGCGTAAGCCATGCCGCCAGTGATGGCAATGGCGGTTTTTATATTACCTGGCAGGTTTATCTGGCAAGCCCCATAAGTGGCTACGGCGTGTTTGTGCAGCATGTGCGCAGCGATGGCAGCCATGTTTTTGCCAGTGACGGGTATGGCCTTGCCATTCCTTCTGGCCCGAGCCAGGGCTACACGCAGCCGCAGCTGATAGCCGATGGCAATGGCGGTTTTTTTATCGGTTACCTGGATCGCAGTAATAATGGCTATAACCGCGTAATGGCATATTGTTATAAGGATGAAGGCGGTACGCTCAGAAAGTATGGCGGCGGTGCGATGCATGAGTATAAAAAGCTGGTCTCCCAATCGGGGCCGGGTAAATGCGGACCGTACACCACTTTCGACCCTATATCTTATATCGAGGCAGCTTCTTTTTTTATTTTCCCCGATGGACAAGGCGGCTGCGGGGTGGCAATGGCGCTAAAAACAAATTCCGAAGAGGATTATCCTGCGCTTAACCGGCTTGCCAGGGTAAAAAAAGACTGTCACGTGATAAAAGATGTGCGGGTTACTTTAGATGGTGACCGGTGGTCGGAGAGGCGTGAATTTTTTTACAAAAAAGATACGGTGGTAACGGTTTATCAGCTCAGTACCTATTATCAAACAATCACTTGCAAGGTCCTTGTCAACGATCCGGTTCCGCCTGGTCAGGAGCCCATTATTGTAGAATATGTATATACGGATTACCATATAAATAACCAGGGTTTTGCAGTTCTTAAATCGTTGCCTGTTTATGGCGTTGAAAAAATGAATGCCGCCGTGTTGACTACCGACGGTAATATTGACGCCTTGCTGGTAACCTGGAATGAGCGCAATTATATCAATTCAACGCTTACAGGCTTTGCTACCCGGGGCAGAGCGCTGGTCATTGAAAAATATGACAGCGTGCCTTATCAGCTTAGCACGGATACGCTGTTCCCGCAGCTTTCTTATAACCCGGTGGGTTCTGCCGGGATGAACAAGCTGAATGACGGCGTAAATAATATTGACACATTGATAGCCCCTTCAAATGCTACCTATTTTTATGATTATTCCCTCACCGGTTCGGGCAATAGAGCTTTTTTGATAACCTCCGTTAACGGATTGTCTGGCAGCAGCGGCCCTTCTCCTTTTTATTACCAGGAGGCAAAAGTTATCCGCCAGAGTGCCGATTCCTTTGCCCTTAAAATAAATACCGCTTCTGGTAAAGATACTGGTGTTGTCATCGGCACCGGTACCGGTTATGACCGCTTTGCTTTTTTTGCAGGCGACGGAGCAGGCAATGCAACATTCTATTATGTGGGTGCCAATGGCCGTGATTATGTAAAAGCCAGTCCGGTAGAAGAAGGTGGCAAGCTGCGTTGGGGTGCTTTGGGTATGCCGCTTAATTCTGGCGGCGTCAGCGGTTCTTATTATTATCCTTCTTCAGCCTTTCTGTACATGGATGCTGAAGGCAAGGCAGTAGTTGCCTGGAACGACGGGCGAAAAACGCCCGATGGGTACACGGGAGAAAATGTGTACATCCGCCACCTCGACAGCCTGCTGCAACCCAATTACCAACCGCCGTTGCTCAAAACGCAATTAACTGTCGTGCCTGCTAATACTTCTCCTGGCAGAAATTTCGCCCAAAGCAATCCGCAGTCGCTTATCGGCAACAGCAATGCTTGGACAATATTTCAGGTAGCGGTGCCCGGAGTGCAGAACAACACTGCAACGCCTGTGCTCGCTATCAGGGACGATTACAATTTGGGAACGGTGTCCGTAT
>JANYFI010000719.1 GCA_025362765.1 Ferruginibacter sp.
TTTATGCAAAAACCAACTTGTAAGACAATATGCAACATACTCTTAATCCACAGGTGGGGATAACCATAAAATTTTAATGCGTCTGCCCTGGCTTTTCCCCTGACATGCCCTGGGTGTAACAGGTTAATAGCAATGCTTTCGCCGGTTGCAGCAAGGTCACGCTCAGAAGCTCCCGTCAGCAGTGAAATGATTTTAAAACAAAAAATGCCTCATAAAAAAATGAGGCATTATAAAGTGTAGGGTTTTGGGTACGGTAACTTTTTTATGTTGTTCTATTTAATTTTTTAGCACATCGTTCATACTTTTCAATTGGTACATTGGTATTACCGGATGCGGAATGGTTTTAAAATTGGTTTCGTTTTTTCTTAGGATGTTGACGGTTGGTTTTTATAAGGGTTAGGTTGCTGTTGATTTTTTAAAGGGATTGGAATCGGTTTTAATTTTTCTTTAAGCTATTGGTTCATTGATTCTTCTTAAGTATTGGTTGTTATTGGTTTTTTAATGGAACTGGAATTAATGTTAATTTTTCTTCAGGTTATTGGTTAGTTGATTCTGCTTAGATATTGGTTGTTGTTGGTTTTTTAAAGGAAATTTGAATTTGGTGTTGATGTTATACTCAGCTGCTGTTTGTATCTGATGTAAAAATGCAAAGAATAATCCGTCTGTTGTAAAGATTTCGTTTAAAGAAACAGTTGTTTCGACGAATGGATCAAAAGCTTCGTTTGCGCAAGGGCAAGGGCAAAAAAAAACACCACATAGTTTAATGGGTGTCTTTTAATTATGGCTGCTATTTGTTAAACAGCCAGCTCCTTTTTAGTTGCTACGGGGTAATCGGTATACCCTTTTTCGCCCGGCGTGTAAAAAGTACTCATATCAAAGTCGGTTAATGCACTGTGCACTTTAAAACGTTCCACCAAATCGGGGTTTGAAATAAATGGTTTGCCGAAAGCCACCACGTCAGCCTTTCCTGCAGCTAAATCCGCTTCTGCCCGGTCGGCGTCGTATCCGCCTGAAGTGATGAGCGTGCTGCCAAATACTTTGCGGATACCCTCTTTAACAGACTGCGGTACTGCCGGTGCGCCCATAGAACTATGATCTACCAAATGAATATACACTATGCCCAATCCTTTCAGCCCAGCTGCTAATTGTATAAACTGTGCTTCTGTAGTATCGTCCAAAGTCATTTCGTTGAATGCACCAAAGGGTGAAAGGCGAATGCCTGTTTTATCTTTTCCAATGGCAGCGGCCACTGCGGCAGTTACTTCAAGCACAAAGCGGTTACGCTTTTCAGTGCTGCCACCATAACCGTCTGTGCGCTGGTTGGAGGCCGGGTTTAAAAACTGATCCAGCAGGTATCCATTGGCGCCATGTAATTCAACACCATCAAATCCCGCTTCGATAGCAGCTTTGGCGCTGTGCACAAATTCTTCTATGGTAGTATGGATATCTTCGGCGGTAATTGCTTCGGGTACGGGCAAAGGTTGCATACCCTGCGCATCCGTATACATAGGAGAATTGGCCGCCACTATTGCAGAAGGCGCCACTACTTTTGCACCTTCCGGTAAATTCAAGGGATGAGCGATTCTGCCCGTATGCATCAATTGCACAAAAATTTTACCGCCTTTGGCGTGTACCGCATCTGTCACCTTTTTCCAGGCTGCCACCTGTGCCGCACTGTACAAACCAGGTATGCGTGCATATCCAAGTCCATTAGGTGAAGGAGAAGTTCCCTCCGTAATCAGTAATCCGGCATTGGCCCGCTGGCTATAGAAGGCAACCAGTAAATCGTTGGGTACATTGCCTGTTGCCCTGCTGCGGGTCATTGGCGCCATTACAATACGGTTGGCCAGTTGAGTAGCGCCCAGTGTATAGGGACTGAAAAGAATCGGGTGTTGTTGAGTCATAATTTTATTTTAAATTGTAAACGCCTGCACCAGGAAATTGTTTATTATTGACAGTTAAACCCTGCTGTAAGTTGTAAAAATGTTTTAATTTTACTTGCATATTGCAAGTACAAAAATACATTTTACTTTCAAATTGCAAGCGAAATATGAAAAAAAATGTTGCAGATAGTGACAGGCGTTCCCATTGCGCCATCAGCATGGCACTGGATGCGGTCGGCGATAAATGGTCTTTGCTGATATTACGCGACCTGATGTTTACTGATAAGCGCTCTTATGGCGCTTTGCAATCGTCTGAAGAGCGGATTGCTACTAATATTTTAGCATCCAGGCTGATTACGTTAGAAGAAAATCAACTGATCCGAAAGCAGGCTGATCCGGAAGACAGCAGGCGCTACCTGTATTATCTTACTGAAAAAGGAATTGAATTATTGCCAGTGATTATAGAATTAATGCAGTGGATGTCGAAGTATAATCCCGAAGCTTCCGCCTGTGCCTCTAATGCAAGGGCTTATAAAAAAGACCGTGCCGGGCTTTATAAAGAAATGATCAGTAAGTTGAAGAAAGACCATTTACCGGGAAAATAAACCGGTAGTTTTTCTGTTGCAGTAAATGATTTGTGTGGTGGTTTTTATTTTTTTAATTGCCTGGGCATGTATACAGTCCCGCCGAAAGCTTGGTTATAGGTAGCAGCACTACGATTCCCTGGTGTTCATTTTTTTAATGAGTCAATAAACGGCCAAGTCAAGGCCGCCAACATCCAAACCGTTTATTGTACTAAACCTAAGGAAGTTAGCGAGCCTCCTGAAGGTTAAAGAGGCGTTGCTTTGCATTAACTAAAAAAAATTTTTATGCACACAACAAAACGCTCTGCCGTGCTGCTTACGCATGCGCCACACCACGAAACAACCTTACAACAAACTAAAGTTCTTTAGTATCTATTTGATTGCTCGGTGTTGTTCATCTGCCACAATTAAACCTTGGTAGCAAACAAAAAGTTAAGAATAAATTAATCTGCACGGCTATATTGCCAAACCGATCTTTTGCGTTCGCGTGTTGGCCACGGCATTATTTTTTATTGTTGAATGCAGGAAGAATATATTTTTTCATTAATTCATCAGAAGGTGACTGGACGTTATAATTTCCGCCGGTTATAACAACTACCATATTTTGCTCTTTCAATACATAAATTTTTTGTCCGCCATTTCCCTGTGCTGCTTTAGTGTAATATCTTACGCCATCTGCATCTAAATATTTAAGCCACCATAAATATCCATAATCAGTGCCCTGGATAATAGCGTGTTTTGCAAAAGATTCATTTACCCAATTTTTAGAAACAATTTGCTTTCCTTTCCAGGTACCGTTGTTCAAATACAATAATCCAAACTTTGCCATTTCCCTTGGCGTTAAATAAATCTGGCAATAATTTTCTGCATTTGATTTATCCGGTTTGAAATCCCATTTGTAATTGGTAAAGCCTAAAGGTTGAAATAAATTTTTCTTTGCAAATTGAAGCAACGGCATATTAGTAGTTTTTTCAACAATGCGGCCAAGCGTAATTGGATTGCCGGAAGCGTACCTGCCGTATGTACCGGGTGTATCAATCATAGGAAGATCTAAGGTGTACTTAACCCAATCATCAGAATAATCCATTGCTGTTTCGTTGCCTGCTGATGTTGGATTGCTTATATCGTAATCCAGCCCTGTTTGCTGGGTCAAAAGGTCTTCAATTGTAATGCGCTTTTTAGCATCCGTCATATTATTCAATGTATATTCAGGAAAAAAAGAAAGCACGCGTTCATTTTTGCTTTTAATAAATCCTTTGTCAATCGCAATGCCTGTAACGGCTGAGAAAATACTTTTTGAAGCGGAGCGCATTTCCTGCACACTGTCTATGGTATATTGATAAAAATATTGCTCAAAAACCAGCGTACCATTTTTTATAATTAAAATACTATGCACATTAGGATACGTGCCGCCAATAATTTTTTGCATCATTTCTTTTAATAAATAAGTAGCTACACCAGTTTTAACAACATCGCCAACGGGCAAGCCGTCATTAATATTTTTAGGAATTTTATACCCGTATACATCATTGCCTTTTAGCCTTGGATACCACATTGTTTCAGGAAAGAAAACATTTTTGCTTATTAATTTAAAATTATTCCCTTTAGAGCTGTATCCAGCAGGCAAATTATGTGCATCTCTAAAAAAGCGTATCGTATCATACTTTGTAGAAAAAACATCAGGGCTTTCATTTTTTAAAACATACTCACTTTGATTGATGATAGCAATTAATGCAGTGTCTTTGGGAGATGCGGCAAATGAAACTTTTATGTGATTGGGATATTCATAAATGCCTTGGTATTCTTTAAGCTGTTCGTACGAAATTTTGTGCTGTGCAAATGAAAAGAAAAATGTAAACAATGAACATACAATAAGCCCTGTTTTTTTGCTGATGTGCATTTGCACCGTTGGGTGATAACTTAGTTTCATAATTTGTTTTTTTATTGAATAATTTATGAATCGTGTAGAGGTAATATTTTTGAAACAGCAGGATTCAATTCGTATGCCAAACCTAAAAACCTTTACAGGCAAGGGTTCTGTAAAATATATTTGCCAGTGCGTGTTCGAAAATGAACAGTGAAAAGGTTGTATGCGTACACCCTTTAAAAAGCCCTCGTTTGATTGAGGGCTTTGAATTGAACGGTTAGTATTCTTTATTGTAACACTTCGTATTGCTGAAAGTCCTCCGCTGAAAAGAGATGCAAAGTCAAATTGTGCAGGAATAATTTTTTCCCTTTTTGCATTTACAAAACCTATTTTTCCGTTTTCAACAAATCTAAAAAATTCACTTTCTAAATAGTCTTGTCCATTGTCAAAAAAGTAAGGTGTTAAAATTATGCTGTCTTGTTTATTGATAGCAACCCCTCTATAATTTACTGTCACAAAAGCAAAATCATATAAAGTGTCTGCTTCAACGATTTCATACTTTGGTTAATAGCAATTCCCCCTGATTTTATTTTAAAGCCCCGCAATTCTTGTCCTAAAGAGTTATCACTAAATACTAATAAATAATTTGGTTTATTCTTTTGTCCAAATGATGCTATTACAAGGAGCGTCAAAATCAAAGTCGCAATATGATGTTTAAGGGTTGCCATAAAAATTGCCGCTTAAATTTGCATTTACGTAATTAGACGCAACTTGCCTCTTGCGTAAATGATTGATTACTAATTGTAATTGGAGGCGCTTTTTGTATTGCTTGACTGCGTCAATCCAATTATAAATATAAAGTAGTCTATTTATCGGGGAAAATAAAAAGAGCTTTTGCCAAAATAACAAAACAACTTCTCGGCTTGCCGTATACTTTCTCTTCGCCCAATAAATTAGCAACTATTTTTATACCCAATAAATCTTTTGTGCCATCACCTTCATGTAATGGCTATTATTCCAGCGGCTTAAGAAGATAAAGCAGGGTTTTTTGTATCTACGCGCCACAAAACGCTTACTGATTAATGCTTAGGCCCTTGGTCATAAAACGCAACGGCGGCCCACTTCATAAGATGATTATTAGATGCGTTATCACCAACGGCGAAAATTAACTCCCTGTTTAATACTGTTTGAAAACTGCAATATACGTTTTGCCAAATGTTGTTAACCCAATAACGTTGGCAGCATTTCTTAAAAAAGGAGAGGCAATTTGAAGCACCTTCTCTTTGCTGTTAAAACAGCCTGTGAACCAGGATTTGTAAACTTTGTATGTGCAACCCAATGAGCATTTACATCAAAAGATGCTTCGAATTTAATGTGCTGAATATCGATATACTGTACAAGGGTGCGACGCCACCGAAGCCAAATAGTAGTACAACAGTTGGGCTCCCAAAAAAGCATCGCACATTTTGAAGCGGCGTATAGATAGATAAGTAATGCGGGCGTTAAATTTACCATGCTGATTTAAATCTCCGGGCCAGCAAACCCGTTGCTTGTATGGGATCAATTTCAACCACTAATACACCCGGCTGTCTGTAAGCCTGGTATGCAATGCAGTTGCCCTCTGGATCAATCACCGAACTGGCTGATTCGGGATATTTAAAAGCATAATTTGACGTGGCGAAGTAAATGGTATTTTCCATCGCCCGCAGCTGCTGGGCTTTTTCATAATAAGGATTGTGTGTTGCGCCCCATTCTGTAAGCACGGGACCCTCGGCATCACTTCCGGTAAAATTGGGATGAAATACAATTTGTGCGCCATTCACCGCAGCCCACCGCACCGATTCGGGATAACGAAAACCTTCATGACAAATAGTGATACCAAATTTTATCCCGCTCACTTCAAAAACGCTGCGTTCGGTGCCTGCCTGCCACAGGTTATCTTCTGAAGGATCCAGTTGATTTTTTGTTTGATAGCCCAACACGCTGCCTGCTGCAGACACTACAAAAGCGAGGTTTACCCAACCCTGTGGCAGGTACCAGTCCATGGGAATAATAATAACAATATTATTTTTTGCGGCAATAGCACACACTTTGTCAAGCGCCGCCTTCAATTTTTCAGCTGTTCGTTCAGCCGGGTTAACGCCCATGCCCGGATACCCGGGAATATAATACCAAGATGAATTATTTTACAGACCAAAAAGAGTTTAAAAATATATAGCCATAACCGCAAATACTTTTCACTTCATAACTATTTAAAGTTTTAGAGATAGTACAAACAAATTCTTCCAGCTCCGTAATTGTTTTAAAGAACTGATTGGTGAATTGCCTTTTAAATTTTGCCCATATTTTTTCGGCTGGATTTAATTCTGGGCTATAGGGAGGTAGGAAAATTAAAATAATATTCTCGGGTATTTGCAACGCTTTACATTTGTGAAAAGCCCCATTATCTAGCACAACTACTTTTAATTCCTGCTGATTTTGTAAAGAGAATTGATTTAAAAATAGTTGAAATGTATTGCCATTACAAAGCGGTAATTCTAATAAAAAACTATCCCCTGTAATTGGCGAAAATGCCCCAAATAGGTAAGTAGAAAGAAAGACTTGTTGAAATTTGCAAATTGGCTTTACCCCTTTTGCCGTTAAAGTTCTACCAGCCCTAGTAAATAAGCCAAACCTGCTTTCGTCTTGAAAATATAAATTTATTGAAGAGTATTGGGCTGTTGCTAAAGCTATAGCTTCTTTGCAGGTTTTAGCGAAGTTTTTTTAAAAGTACCCACATGTTCATTATCTTTTTTAGCATGGTATTTCCTTGCAACTTTTACTTTTGAGCCAAAATTTTTAATACAATATTTAAGCAATGTATTATACGAAACCTGGCTATTAAATTCTTTCACAACCCACTCTTGAAGCTCCTTGTACCCACGTATCCCATTTTCTGGGTCGTTGAGCTTCGCTGCTAGTTTAGCATGGTGCTCTGTTGTAAATTTACTTGGCTTAAAGCCCTTCTTATTATGCTTTAGTAAATTATCTATACCGCCAATATTGTAAAGCGTACGCCATTTATGGACACTATAACTACAAAGACCGGTTTGCTCCATTAGTTGCCTTTTTGAAACAGGTTTGTTGTCATATTTCTTTAGTACCAACAACAGTTTAATCCTGGGTTGTAAGAAGGGGATAGTGGATTTTAAAATTACCCTCAATTCCTTTATACTTTCCTTTACAGGTATTATTAATGCTTTAGACATGTGTATGATATATATTACAGACCAAATGTAAACAAAAAAAAGCAAACCGCAAAATTGGTCTGCTATGTTATTCATGTTGGTATTAGATTCCGGGAAACAAATCATCGTTGCCTGTTGGTCCGCGGCTTCTTTCGAAAGCTTGTCAATCCAGCATAACCCGTCATCGACAGATAGTGGATACGGTGGAGAGGCTGTGGCTATTTTCATACAATTATGTTATAGAGTTAACATGGTTTTCTTTGTTTCAAATATATTCCCTTTTTACGATTGGTGAATGTATACCAGTTTATAAAAATGGAGGATGTATGAAAGTGTCATTCAATAAAAATCAACAGCGGTCAACAGAGCCACATACATTATAAAATCAGGTGATTGCTTTGCGCATTTGTTTTATTAATTTGTATGTTTGGGAAATGATAAATACCATTTTTATAAATTTTAAGGGCGGTATTATTGAGCCCGCCAATTTGTATAACATTTTACTGGCAGTAAATAAAATCAGGATCAGGGATGTGCATTTTGGCCTGCGGCAACAGTTGCTGATTGACATGGAACATTACAGCGTGGACGCTTTTACCGCAGAACTGGATAAACTGGAGATAGCGTATGAGATTGATAGCTGGAAACATCCCAATATCTGCAGTTCTTTTCCTGCCGCAGACGTTTTTATCGGACAGAGCTGGCTTAGTGAACCTGTTTATAAAAAAGTACTGGATTCAATTGATTATACCCCCTTGCTCAAAATTAACATCTGCGATAATAACCAGAGTTTTACCCCCATCCTTACCGGAAATATAAATTGGGTAGCATCTATCTCAAAAGAAAATTACTGGCATTTGATTATCCGTTTTCCAAAAACAAATGTTATTTATGAATGGTCAATGCTTTGCCACACGGACGATATTGCTGTCGCAACAAAGAAAATTGAAGCACTTATCCTGCAACATGCCAATAAATTTATTGATACCGAACTGGCAAATGGAGATGACCTGTTTTTTCTATTTTCCACAGAAGGCATCACCATACTGCCTGCGGAGCGCCCCGTAGTGTTGCCGCCGTTTAACCTGCCGTACTACGAAGGATTAAATAGGTACAACGATAAATACTGGTTGGGGATTTACCGCCGGGATGAATTGTTCAGTGTACCTTTTTTAATGAATCTGTGTAAACTGTGCCTGCAAACAGGTATCGCTCAATTGTGCAGCACCTGTTGGAAAACCATCCTTATAAAAGGAATAGAAGAAAAAGATAAAGAAAAATGGAACCTGTTACTGGAAGAATTCCAGATAAATATGCGGCATGCCGCCAATGAATTAAATTTTCAGGTAGAAGATAATTCTATTGAAGCGCTGGACTTAAAAACTTACCTGGTTAAAACGTTAAGCCTGGATGATACAAGGACATTTGGTATTAGCATCGGCATTAAAACAAGAAAAAAAAGCGAGGTATTCAGCAGTATTTTAGTACGGCGAAGATATGTTATTGATTTTTGGAAAATACGGCTGTTTAAAGTGTATGATATTTTAATCGCCAAAGATTTTAACCCCAACGAAAGAACGGGAGAAGTATATAGCAAAGACAATCCTAAAATGGTGCTGGCAGAGCAGTTGCGAAGATCTGTACTTTACTATTACCGGCACCGGGCCAAATTAACCGCAGCAAAAGGCACGCAAAAACCAGTACCGGTAAAAGCCAAATAACCCTTCTTAAAAACAAACGGACAAACTATAATCATTTGCAGCCACTGAAAAATAGCAAACGAACAGGCGGCTTAATTTTAAATCATTAATTAAAGCGCCGCCGGACTATCCTTTTGTAAAAAGAACATTGAAAAACCGGGAGGAAGCATCTGGGCTGATTCAGCGCCGGGCAACGGAAGCTCATTTTATTTTACCATACAAAAAAAACAAATACTCAATTATGAAATCAATTCACATTCTGCTGGTAGAAGACAACGAAGGGGACATTTTATTAACTACGGAGGCACTTAGTGAAGGCAGAATTTGCAACCACCTTAGCGTGGTGAAAGATGGAGAGGCGGCGCTTCAATTTTTAAACAAGTCTGGCATTTATGAAAATGAACTATTGCCTGACCTGGTGTTACTGGATGTAAATCTTCCGAAAAAAAACGGGTTGGAAGTACTGCACATTATAAAGACGACAGAACACCTGAAACAAATACCTGTCATCATGCTCACTACCTCGAGCGCTGAAACCGACATTATGCGCTCGTACAAAGAATATGCAAATTGTTATATTACCAAGCCAATAGAATTGCTGGATTTTATTACCGCTATTGCAAAAATTGAGGATTTCTGGATCAATATTGTAAACCTTCCGCAAAGAAAAGCATATTGATTTTTATACTCCCTTTGTATGTTAAGCCCAACCGCATTTTATACTGGTAAAGCGACTTACCCTGCAATGCCGGTATGCATAAACTTGCTTTTTAAAATAACTGCCGCACCATATTTTCATGGACTATTTTTATTGTGTTTACGGCACTGCGATGGCGCAGCCTGTTTGCATCCAATAGGCTTTTTCAATCATCATTTTATTGTATCAATTCTACTGTAAATACTTTATCTTCATTCGCTAATTTGTCCCTTGAAAGTTTGGCTTCCCACTTTTAAAACCAGTCAAAAACAATTCATGAAACCAGTTCAAACAACGGCTTGCATCGCCTTAACTATGTGTTCTTTATTCGCCTGTACCCAACCACTTAAAGATGAGCCTGCTCCTGAAAGGCCTGTTAAAATTATTCCCGATCCATCGGCTGTTCCATTAAGCGCCGAAGAGAGCATGAAGACGATGCATTTACCTCCGGGCTATCATGTAGAGTTGGTAGCCAGTGAGCCCGATATTCAGGAACCCGTTGCCATGGTATGGGATGGTAATGGGCGATTATATGTAGCCGAAATGCGCAGTTATATGCAGGATATTAATGGTACCGGCGAACGTTTACCTGTTTGCCGCATCACCCGGCTGGAAGATACCAATGGGGATGGAAAAATGGATAAGCATACTATTTTTATCGATAGCCTCATTTTACCAAGAATGATGCTGACACTGGATGACAGGCTGGTGGTGAATGAAACCTACACTAATAACCTATATAGTTACCGTGATAAAAATGGAGATGGCGTAGCGGATGAAAAAACATTGGTATATGCCAACGATGCTCCGGATGAAGCCAATCTTGAACACCAGAAAAGTGGCCTGATCTGGAATATGGATAACTGGATTTATGTTACCAGAAACCCGGTTCGTTTCAGGTACAGCAATGGAATGCTGGTGGCAGATAGCCTGGTGAGTCCACCCGGTGGTCAATGGGGATTGACGCAGGATAATTATGGAAGGATGTTTTTTTCTTCGGCCGGTGGCGAAACGCCTGCACTCAATTTTCAGGCGAACCCCGTGTATGGAGAACTGGATTTAGACAATCAACGCGATAGCAGTTTTGATGCCGTTTGGCCAATCATTGGTACGCCCGATGTACAAGGCGGGCAAGAAAGACTGAGAGGCGATAGCACTCTGAATCATTTTACGGCCTCTTGTGGCCAGACGGTATTTCGGGGCGACCGTTTACCTGCTACATTGCAAAATAATTTATTTATTTGTGAGCCTGTTGGGCGCCTCATCCGCAGGGCCGTATCAACCGATAATAAGGGCGAAATGATCCTGCACAATGCTTATGATAAAAGAGAATTTTTGGCTTCTTCCGATATGAACTTCCGGCCGGTGAATACTGCTACAGGCCCTGATGGTTGTTTGTATATCATCGACATGTATCACGGCATTATACAGGAAAGCGCCTGGACAAAACCCGACAGCTACATCCATCCACAGATTAAACGAAAAAAGATGGATGAAAATATTAATCGCGGCCGTATTTACCGCGTGGTACATGATGGCTACAAACCAGGTCCACAGCCACATTTACTCAATGCTTCCAATGGGGAACTTATTTCTTATTTATCTCATCCCAATGGATGGTGGCGTGATAATGCGCAAAAATTACTGGTAATACATGGCGATCAATCTGTAGTACCCGCCCTTAAAAAAATTGCGTTAGATGAAAAGAGTTTTGGTGAAAAATTAGCTTTCTGGAAAAAGGGCCCCGATGCGATTACAAGGTTGCATGCCCTCTGGACGCTGGAAGGCCTTAAAGCCATCAACGAACAAATTGTTTTAACCGCATTGAAAGATGAGGAAGCTGAAATAAAAAAAGCCGCCATTCGCATGAGTGAACCATTCCTGCGGCAAGCCAACCTTCCCGTATTGACGCAATTACAAACCATGAAGGATGACAAGGATGCAAGTGTGCAGATTCAATTGGCTTTATCACTGCGGTACAGTAAAGACGCAACGGCCACGGCTTTGCTAAAAACGCTACAGACCAAAGACACCAGCAATGTACTGTTGGTGAAAGTAGCGGAAAGAAGTATCCAGGAAAAAGATGAATCCAATAGTGAGCTAAAAGCCATCACACTCGGCATGGATGGCGAAGACCGCGACCTGGTGTACCATGGCGCCAGCTATTTCAAACAATTGTGCATTACCTGTCATGGCCCTGAAGGAAAAGGCATTCCTTCTATGATAGCGCCGCCGCTGGCAGGTTCGGCAAGGGTAAACGGTGATAAAACCACGTTGATCAATATTTTATTACACGGCTTAAAAGGGCCAATTGACGGCAAAAAATATCCTGACCAAATGCTGTCGCAACAGGCACAAACTGATGAATACATTGCTTCGGTATTGAGCTACGTGCGCAATGCGTTTGGCAATAAATCAAAAGTGGTTTCTGTGGATGAAGTGAAAGACGTAAGGGCCGCCACCAAAGACCGCACAATGCCCTGGACGCTGGAAGAATTGATGGCGTTGCAGGCGGCGAAGAAGAAATAGAACGAGTGTTTCAATACTACGGCTTAGGATTGGTGTTGGTTTTAGTTCATGCCTGAATGAAAGCACTTGCAGCCGAACGCACTTTTAACAGGATGGAAATTATTTGGCAGACATGCTATCATTTCTTCCGAAAGATTTGCAGACAAAAAGGAGTCCGCTGTTTTAAAACGCCCTTTAGCTAATCTATACTCTGTATTAACGAAGCAATTAAGGCGTTTATTTTCTGTTTTTTTATTTCATTGGCTAACAGGTTTCATAAAGGAATACTTTTACAAAGAGGACAAAAAAAATACCTGTTTGCCTGATATTTTTAGGCACTGATTTTTACTAATTGTACTGATACAAAGTTAGATGGGCTTTTTTGTACAAAATGACTTTGCCAACTATTTACACATCGGCAATAAACCATTTCACATAATAATTGACCGATAGTTGATCATTTTGAGTTTGCCCCTGGGAAAAAAGGAGTAAAGACAAGTCACTCTTTCTATTGGTAAATGATCGATAAAGAAAGGCAAAAATCAGCCGGGGGTGGGAGTAATGAAAAATCTATCTGCGAATTAAAGTTTAATTTTTTTTGACCTGTGATTTTATTGTGAGGCGTATGCTACGGTGCTTAACTTTAACGTGTACTCTTGTTGCATTTATCGTCTTCAAAGCGAGCCTATATCGTCGTAGGTTTAATACCAATCCTGTCGCACCAGCCTGTAAATATTTTATACACTTCGTCCAGTGTTTTGCGCTGTTCTGCAGTTAACGGCGAATTGGCTTTGCGCCCGCTGATTTCAATCGGCACGCCTCTTTTCTGTAAAAAATATTTTGCGCTTAAGGAATAATTAGTTGAAATGATGTCTTCTGTTTTTGTGAGTTGCTGCTGGATAAATTTAACGTCATCCTGCTTATCGGGGTTGGTTGCATTGGCGCAAATCCAACTGATTATTTCCGGATAAAAATTACCGCAAATAACGGACATTCCTTTGGCTCCTGCCTGCAGCGAATTGGTGGCGTTGGCAATACAGGCATCATAAAATTCCAACCGGTTATTTTTTGCCAGGTCAATTTTTGCTTTCACTTTTTCAAAATCAATCGTAGTGTCTTTGTGGTATACCAGGCGGTTAGTATCAAGCAGGTATTTGAAAACGTTCGGTGTAATAATTCTTTTGTAAGGCGATGGACATTCGTAAGTTCCGGTAGGAATATTATCTGTGAGTGTAAAGAATTTATCGAAATTAGCAATGAGCGCATCATCACTTTCTTCCTTCTTCGCAAAATGGCCGGTAATCAGTATCACGGCATTGATTCCCGTATGGTAAATTTGTTTGGTAAATTCCGCCTTGTCATTCAGCGTGTCGCCAAAGGAGCCTGTCGCCACTACTGATACGGCGCCGTTCACACGTTTTGCAACGTGCCTTGTCAATGCCAGCCTTTCTTCGGGAGTGAGACTATACATTTCTCCGCTAAGGCAATTGGCAAAAAATCCTTTTGCACCTGCAGCCAGGTAAAAATCTGTGAGCCTGGATAAACCGTCAAAATCTATTTGTCCGTTTTGCTTATACGGAGTTAGCATTACAGGCACAAATTTTTTGCCGCTTGCAAACTCATTGCTGTAAATAATTGGTGAAACGGACTGTTCGTGTGCATTCGCTTTAGCAAACAACTTTTCGCTAAAACCACCAGCCAGGGCTATCCCTACAGAACCGGCAGTCACTTTTTCTAAAAAATTTCTGCGGGATGATTTATTTTCTTCTTTCATTTTGCACAAAAAACTTTTTGATGACTACCATTTTAATCAACAGGTTAAGTTATTCCACTTTTGCAACTATTATTTTAATGACAATCTTTTTTACCACATCATACCCGTCGGCCTTAATTACCGGACGATGCGCATCATTTGGAAAAAATAAAAAGAAGGTGCCGGAATCGGTAGTGTAATAAGTTCCGTCTGCGATATAATTCATTGCATCCAGCGTATAAGGTTTTGTAATAGTTGCTTTTGACGCATCTGCCACGCCAATAATTTCTTTTCCCTTGATGATGTATTGTAAGTCGATGTATTTTTTATGCGACTCCCATTTTGCATCTTCCATTTTTTTACTGGGCTCTTCTGTTATGGATGCAAAAACAGTGTCGCCCATAATGGCGTATTTTCCGGTGGCGATGGTTACCAGGTCGTGCGTTTTCATAAAATCAAAAGCTGCATCCCATACTTTTTTATTGGTATGATACGCTTCATAAAAAGCAGCTTTATTTACCGACACATGTGGGTTTATCGTCACCCCATTTGCCCATTCTCTGTGTTGAATCCACTTGTCAATTTTTTTTGCTGAAACAGGTTTCGAGGGCTGTTGTGCATAACCGCAAATAGCAACCATAAAAATTATCAATAAACAGCAAACACTTTTATATCTCATGAAAAAATTTGAATTTAGACGTTCCCTTTTTAAACTTTTACTTTTGAATTTAGACTTTATGCAGGCCAGTATTGTTGCATTTTTTTGCGCACAAAAGCAACGCTTCTTTCCAACTGATCCATTCCATCAACCCCATCTTCTATACTGATCCAGTTGTCAAATCCTACGCCCTTTAAAATCGAGAAAATAGCATCGTAATCATTCAATCCTTTTCCAATTTCACCATGGCTCAGGCGTTTGGCATATCCCTGTGCGCCACCTTCTTCCCTGCGCAGGTCTTCCATCGTTCCTTCTTTAAGGTATCGATCGCTGGCATGCATGGTAACTACACGGTGCGATACCCGCCGCAACAATTCGATAGGGTCTTCTCCCGCCAGGTAAGTATTACTGGGATCATAATTTACGCCAAAAAATGGATGGTGAATCCGATCTACCAGCTTGCAAAATATATCCATCTTTTGTGCAAATTCAGGATAATCCCAAAAATCATCTTTGTAATGATTTTCGATGATGAGGGTAATATTTCTTTCCTGTGCATAGGGCAAACATTCCTCTATACAATCCGCGGCAAGTTGAACGCCCTCTTCTACCGAAAGCTCTGGTCGCTTTTGGCCAGACAATACCCGGCAATAAGACCCACCCAACGTCTGAGTCATATCGATCCAGCGTTGTTGCTTTTCAATTTCCACTTTCCTAAAGGCCGCATCTCTATGAGTGAAATCGGGGGAGCAACACATCATCGGAATTGTTTTTCCATGATCCTCTACCTGGCGACGGAATATGGGCCAGTTTTTTTCGTCTTTCATTTCCAAAAAACCGGCATACCATTCCAGCCCATCGATGTCGAGCTTTACGGCCAGTTCAATCCAT
>JANYFI010000724.1 GCA_025362765.1 Ferruginibacter sp.
AGGAAGACCATGGTCCGAGTTGGAGAATGATTGTAAGCCTTGCTGATAAAACGGAAGCTTGGGGCGTATATCCTGGTGGCTTTAAACGCAGCCCATGGCAACCGGGATTCACTTTCCACAACCCTTAACTGGTCTGCGGCTGCTTTAAATGCGGCAGTTACATCGTCCGCCAATGTTTCTTTCTGTGCTGTTTCTATATTATCTAAAAATTTATAATTGCTGTCTCTGGTAATTCCATCCAGTAAACTACTTTCAAAAGGATGTGCGATAACGGCGGGTGCCTTTTTAAATTCATCATTGAATACAACACTGTCAAAACAATTCCACAAGGTAAAAAAAACGGTCGGTCCGGTGGCGTTTACCTCATTGTTGAAGTCCCATTTTTTTAAGATATCCAGGTATTTTTTTCCGGCTACATCCAACACGCTTTCATGTATATTTTTTAAAAAAAGTGGCGTGGCCATTTCCGCGAATACGTCAAAATTACTGGTCTGCATGGCCATCATATCCTGCGGCGTGATGGCGCTCATCGCCGTTAATTTTCTGTTGATGATTAACCCGCGGTAAGGTGGATAATCCCGACCTAAATAATAAGGATAAGTTGAATCAGCGGGCTTTTGATTGGCACTGCTTACAAAGCCTCTCTCCGGGTTGTACTGAAATGGATTTTCATCCTGCGGAATCATGCCTTGCCACATGTAACTGCTGTCCGTACCGGGCATAATAAAATCACCCTGCCCTTTCCATTTGGCTGGCCACTCCCCTTGTGTACGCATGGCGATATCTCCATTTTTTGCCGCAAAGGCAAAATTTTGTCCGGGCGTATGCATGTTGGTTACTGCTGCCAGGTAGTCTTGATAATTTTTTGCGTGGTTCAGCAAATTGAAAGCAAGCAGCTCCTTACTGGGGTCATGCGCTTTCCATCTTACCGCATAATACTTATTATTCGCAGCACGGTTACCACTGAAACTTTTATCATACATCACGGGGCCAAACACGGTATAGGCAACAGAATCCACATAATCAGGCTGATCTTTTATTTTGATTGTTTCAACCCTAAACGTTGTTTTTTTCCAGGCACTGTCAAACCAGTATTCGGCGCGGCTATCGTCTTTAAATTTAATTTCATAATAATCCCTTACATCCCTTCCGCCATTGGTAACTCCCCAGGCAACATTATCGTTAAACCCGATAATCACACTGGGTGCACCGGGAAAAGTAGCTCCATATACATTGAATGCAGGAGTGCTCAATTGCATCTCAAACCACAGAGAGGGCAGGTTTAAGCCCAGGTGCGGATCGTTGCATAAAATTGGTGCACCGATTTTTGTTTTACTTCCGGCTACTACCCAGTTATTGCTGCCATTTTCGGGGTCAGGTTTTTCTTCCTGCATCACCAGTAAATCTTTGTTGGCGAAATAAACGGAGTCAGCAGTAGCCGGTTGTTTTACCAATACTTTCGGTGCCACATAAATTGTTCCTTTGGGAATAATTGGATCCAGCGAATCCTGTTTAGAAGGATATAATAAATTAAAATCAGCAGGACTGAAATAACTTTTTGCATTGGTCATTTCAAAATCATCTTCATGTGCCGCCAAATCATACGACATGTATTTCAGAAACAGCGCCGTTTTTAAATTAGTCCAGGGCTCGGGTTGGTAGCCAATCAGCTTATATTCAATAGGCAATTGCGCTTCAGTAAGATGGCTGATATAAGCATTTACGCCGGCAGTATAGGCATCGCAGGACGCTTTTGTTGCCGGATCTGCTTCCATTTCTTTTAAGGAGATTTCTGCTGCATACACCATGCCTAAACGCCGGAACTCCCGATCGTGTGGCAAGGCTTTTTCCCCAATGATCTCACTTACCCTGCCCGCCGCGGCATGGGTTTGCAATTCCATTTGCCACAACCTGAATTTAGCGTGCAGGTAGCCTTGCACAAAGTATACATCATTCTCCTGTTCGGCAAAAACATGTGGTACCAGCCGGTCATCTAGGTAAACATTTACTTTGCCTTTTAGCTGGGGGAAATTAAATGTTGATGAAAAATTAGCGTCCGAATTTTCCGCATTTTGCCACACGCCATGTTGAGGGCTCAAAAGTTTACCTAAGGGAGCAGGCAACAACATTTTAGTATTGAGCGTAATCACCAACCCTGTTGTTACGGCGGCAGACAAAATACAAGGCAATAATTTCATACAAAAAATTAAGTGCGTAAATTAAGAAAAACCTTCGACTATTTGATAGAACACTGATAACACGGACAACACTGATGGGCATAAATTTTTATTTCGCATTTTGTACCCTTACCCGATAGAGAATTTTTATCCGCTTTCACTCCACCAAATCCATGTTATCAGCATTCTATCAAGCCGATTATTTAATTTTGTGTGATGGAGACAGACAATATCGATGTAAAGAATATTCTTGGTTTACAATTGCCCACAGACCCCCGCTGGACAAACCTGGCCGAAATGCACCTGGAAGAAATACTGACCGACCATGCTTACTGTGAGCAAAAAGCAGCAACCACCTGCATTACATTGATACAACGGTACA
>JANYFI010000214.1 GCA_025362765.1 Ferruginibacter sp.
AGAGCGTTCAGTTTGCAGAAGAAAGCCCATGGCCTAACGATGACGAATTGCTGAAAGATGTTTACACTCAACCCGATTATCCATTTATAACCGACTAATTTTTTGAGGCAGGAAAGAATTCCCACTGGTAATTTTTCCATTCAATTTATACATTTTACCAGTTTTAAAACAAAAACAACCAATGGCAGAAAAGCAAGTTACAGTTCCCGAAGTGGAATCAAATGATATTGTTGAAAAGGCAAAAGGCTTTTGGGCCAAATTCAGCAAACCAATTATTTATGTGGGCACTGCCATTATAGTAATTGCCGGCGGATGGCTTGGCTACAAAAATTTAGTGATGGTTCCGAATGAAACAAAATCGGCTGAACAAATTTTTCCTGCCGAACAGTTATTTGATAAAATGACCCAGCTTGGTTTTAATAAAGATTCAATAAATATTGTATTAAATGGCAGTGGTGGCATTACTGGTGTGTTAAAAGTAGCCGGTAATTATGGTGGTACCGCAGCCGGCAACAGGGCTCATTTAATAGCAGGTGCCTGTTACCTGCATGGTAAAGATTTTAACAATGCGGTAAAACACCTTAAAGAATTTTCAACCAGCAGCAAGCAACCCCAAAGTTCCTGCTACAGAATGTTGGGCGATGCTTACTCGGAATTAAAGCAAAATGATGAAGCCTTAAACTATTATAAAAAGGCGGTGGATGTTGCTGATGCAAAAGATGAATCAACCCGCTTTTTATCTTTGTCAAGGGCGGCTTTATTTTGTGAAGCAACCGGTAAAACAAAAGAAGCAATTGATTTTTACCAACAGATAAAAGATGAAATAACCCCTACGTTTTTAAGAGACAACCGGATAGATTTTCCGGTAGATAAATATCTGGCCAGATTAGGCGTAACCAAATAATTACCATGGCAATTTCAACAGCAAACTTATATTCAACAGCAGGCATCCAACTACCAAAGGGTGCCTGTGTAGTTATTGTACGTACCGAATGGAATGCGGCGTCAATTGATAAACTGGAAGCAGGCTGCGGCGAAGTATTAAAGGAAAACAACGTACCGTATAAAACCATCACGGTACCGGGTGCATTTGAAATACCGTTTTGTATTAAAACTTATTGGGACGTACATAAATATAAAGATGATAAACCTTTTGCGTTTATTGCATTGGGGTGTATCATCCGGGGAGGAACGCCGCATTTTGATTATGTCTGCAAAGCTGTAACCGAAGGTGTGTTACAGGTAAATCTATTATTGCCGGTACCTACTATTTTCGGTGTCTTAACAACAGATAACCAGCAGCAGGTAGATGATAGAACAGGTGGCGTACATGGCCACAAAGGCGAAGAAGCAGCCGTAACCGCACTGAAGATGATTGCATTGAAACATAGTTTTTAACACCACGGCTAATGCATCGCATTGGTAAAAACTTTCGATTTACAACTAAAAATTTTGTTGCCTGTTTTGGGTAAATAATATGAAAGTGCAGCTTTTTATACCTTGTTTTGTGGACCAGCTCTATCCCCAAACGGCCTTTAACATGATTAAAGTATTGGAAAAAGCCAATTGTGAAGTGGCTTATAATACCAATCAAACCTGCTGCGGTCAACCTGCTTTTAACGCAGGTTTTTGGGAGGAAGCTAAAGCGGTGTGCGGTAAGTTTTTAACAGATTTTGTCGATGCCGACTACATTGTAGCACCCAGTGCCAGCTGTGTTGGGTTTGTAAAAAATTATTATACAAAATTATTTACGGATGCAGGGTCATTAGAACAGGTTAAAAATATAGGAGAGCGCATTTTTGAATTTTCTGAATTCTTAACTGATGTTTTAAAGGTGGATGATTTTGGTGCTATATTAAATACCAAAGCAACTTATCATGATAGTTGCGCAGCCTTAAGGGAATGCAATATAAAAAAAGGTCCCAGAAAACTGTTAAGCAATGTGCAAGGTCTGGAACTGACTGAAATGAATGATGTTGAAACCTGCTGTGGTTTTGGTGGCACGTTTGCTGTAAAATTTGATGGCATTTCAATTGGCATGGCTGATCAAAAAATTACCAATGCACTTGCGGCCAACGCTGACGTAATTATATCTACCGACCTTAGTTGTCTGATGCATTTAGAAGGTTACATAAAAGGAAAAAATCTACCCATCAAAACGATGCACCTGGCAGATGTATTGGCAAGCGGATGGAATTAGGAAAACCACTAAGTTTGCAGCCCGCATTATTTCAAATCATTAATTAAGATACAATGGCATATTGGCTGGTAAAATCAGAACCGTTTAAATATAGCTGGGATCAGTTTGTAATAGACAAACAAACAACCTGGGATGGTGTACGCAATTATGCCGCCAGAAATAATTTAAAAGCTATGAAAAAAGGTGACCCCGTGTTATTTTATCATAGTAATGAAGGTGTGGAAATTGTCGGCATTGCAAAAGTAGCCAAAACATTCTACCAGGATCCCACGACTGAAGAGGAGGCTTGGGTGGTAGTGGATTTAAAGCCTTATAAAAAACTGAAGAAGCCTGTTACGCTTGTGCAGGTAAAAGCAGATAAGCGGTTGGAAAATATGGCGCTTGTGAGGCTTGGCAGGCTGTCAGTTCAACCGGTAACGGATGAAGAATGGAGTGTGGTGATGGAACTGGCGGCTGAAAAAGCATAAATATTCCGACAGAATCCTTGTTAATTATTGGCAATTCATTGTAGGACAGCCGATCTTTTTTTTAATTTGCCTTATCTTTAGTAAAATTAATTCTTAATTATGAAAAGTTATCAGTACCTGTTTATGCTGTCAATGGTTGTTTTATTGGGAGTGTCCTGCAAAAAAAATAATCCTTCAACACCTGCTCCTCCCACAGACACCACAACCGCAAAAGATTTATTAATGGATTCTTTGTACTTGTATACTAAGGAAGTGTACCTCTGGCACGAGGTAATACCAGCTTATTCAGTATTTAATCCCAGGCAGTTTACCGGAAGTACAGACCTGATTGCAGCACAAAATGAAATGGCCGCCATCAGGGCTTTGCAGGTACAGGATAATAAACACAGTTATAGTTTTGTAACAACTACAGCAGGATCAGATGCGATACAAACAGGTAATGATGAGGATTACGGCTTTTTTATAAAAGCCGCGGCCCTGGACTATGCGGTACCATACGATTCTGTTCATTGGTTTGTTGAATATGTCTATAAAAGCTCTGCGTCTGGCGTTGCCGGTGTGCAACGGGGATGGTATATCAGCCAGATAAATGGTTCACCAATTGGTTATGACAATGCAAGTGTAACCATTTTAAACGATGTCTTTTTCGGAACAGGTACTACCGCCAGTTTTACCTTTACAAAAGGAGATGGAACAACCGTTGCGCTTAATTTAACTAAAGCAGCCTATAGCGCTAATTCCGTTTTATACAATAGTGTATTGACTAACGGTGCAAAAAAAGTCGGTTACCTTGTATTTAACCAGTTTTTCGGCCATCCTTCCGTTACCGAATTAACAACAGTGTTTAGCGATTTTGCCTCCAAGGGCATCAACGAACTGGTAGTAGATCTGCGGTACAATCATGGCGGTTCTACTGCCACGCAGGATACGCTGGCTGATTTGATAGCACCCGCTTCTGCTGATACAAAAACCATGTACACCTATCTTTTCAATGACTCATTAGCTGCAGGCAAATTTCCTTTATTAAAAAAGAAAATGGGTTTTAGCAGCGACGCTTTTTTACCTTCCAATAATACACAGATTTTTACCAAGGTGGGCGGTGTCACTGCATTGAGCAGGGTGTTTTTTATTGTAAGTCCTCAAACTGCTTCCGCAAGTGAACTATTGAT
>JANYFI010000759.1 GCA_025362765.1 Ferruginibacter sp.
TACCCTTTCTGCAATGTATTTACCTGTGCGGTAACTGCCCGTGAAGAAATAACCATTCGCAGGTAGTAGCAATAACTGCTCGCCCACATTGCCATGGCCGATGGCTGTTTGAAAACAATTTTCAGGAACACCCGCTTTGTATAACAAAGTCTGTATGTGCAACCCGGTCAAGGTGGCGTATTCGGAAGGCTTATAAAAAACAGCATTGCCACTGATTAACGCCGGAATAAAAACATTTACGCCAACTAAAAAAGGATAATTCCAGGCAGAAATATTAGCGATTATCCCAAGTGGCTCATACACAATTTTTTCTTTGGTAGCACCTTCAGTGGTGACCCATTCTTCTGCCAGGTATTTTGCCGCATTGTCAATAAAATATTTAATGCGCCCGCGGGCACCATTTAATTCGTTGTAGGATTGTTGTAACGGTTTACCCATTTCGCTGGTAAGGGTGGCTGCCAGTTCTTCTTTATTTTCGTCCAGCAAATTATAAAAACGTTCAATTGCGGCAATGCGCTCTGTTATGCCCACGGTTACCCAGGCCTTTTGGCCGGTTTTTAATAATTTAAATTTTTGTTGGATACTGTGGTTGGTGTCTTCTGTTATTTCTGTTATAACAGCTTCCGTTGCCGGGTTAATTATTTTCATCTTGACTTTTTATTATTTATTGTGTGAAGCAAGCCTGTTTTCAATTGATTGTTTAATCTCTTTTAAAAACCTGTCGCGGATATTTTTTGCAGCGGGCAAATTACTTAAATGAAATTTATACATTCTTTCAGGATGCCATTGTACGGCAAGGAAAAATGATTTATTTTCTTTTTCGGTCCATTCTATTCCTTCAATTATTCCATCATCCGAACCACAGTTAACGGTGAGACCTTCGCCAAGGGCATCAATACATTGGTGGTGGGCGCTGTTGGCTATTGTTCTGCTTACACCGGTAATTTCATGAAGCAGTGTACCTTTTGCAATATTAATGCCGTGCGCTTTATCTTGTTCTTCAAAACGGTGAATGGCGTTGTGCGTTGGGCCAATATCCTGTTTTAAAGTGCCGCCGAATATACAGTTTACGAGTTGGAGGCCGCGGCAAATACCGAGTAGCGGTAACCCATGCTGCTGGCTAAGATTAAAAACAGCGATTTCAAATTCATCTCTTTTTTCATGAAAATTTGTTGGTGCGTTTGGATAAGTGATGCCGGTATTATGGTAAAACCTGGGATGCATATCAACACCTCCGGACAGTACAATCGCATCAAACTCCCGGATGCTTTCAAGGTCCGTGTGTGGTGCTGATAAGGTAATTATTTCTATAGCATCATCACCTTTCAGCCAGTTTACATAGTTGCTGTGTTTTTCATCAGACCCGGTATAGGTAACGCCAATTTTTATTGCAGGTTGCATCATTACAAAGCTTCTGTGTACAATTGTTTAAAATCATTTCTTGAAACCGGCCTGGGATTATTCGGGTGGCAAAAATCTGCCAGCGCTAAATCACTCAACGTTTCAATATGTTCTTCCTTCACGCCGATATCCCTTAATCTTACGGGCAAACCAACCTGTTTGTTCAATTCAAACAAATGATTCACTACCGCTTCACCAGTTGTTTTTTCCAGGTCCATTGCCAAGGCCATTCTTTTAAATTCAGTTTCTAATCCGGGTGCATTAAAGCGCATGCCGTACGGAAGATTTACTGCGTTCGCCAGGCCGTGGTGTGTATCAAGCAAAGAAGACAACGGATGCGCCAAAGAGTGCACCACGCCCAATCCTTTTTGAAATGCTACAGCGCCCATTAGCGAAGCTATCATCATTTTACTTCTTGACTCCAGGCTTGGTTTATTTACCGCATCTGCAATAGATTGATTAATGAGGTAAATGCCTTCCAGCCCAATACCGCCAGCCATCGGATGAAAATTTTTGGCAATGAACGCTTCCATGTTATGCGTTAATGCATCCATGCCAGTAGCTGCTGTTACAAACGGAGGTAATTCCATAGTAAGCAACGGATCTGCAAAAACTATTTTAGCCATTAACCTGGGCGCAAACAAAATTCTTTTGCGGTGCGTATCATCTTCAGAAATGATGGCGCTTCTGCCTACTTCGCTGCCGGTACC
>JANYFI010000770.1 GCA_025362765.1 Ferruginibacter sp.
CTGAAGAAAAAATAAACCAATATCTCATAGACATACTTTTTTTCTTCAGTATTTTTTAACGCTGTTACCTTAACGGCACAAACACCTGAAATCGCATTTTCATATGGTTCGTCATCAGAAGTACTGAGATCGTATTGACCAATGGGCAATAGCGTATTCCAGTCTTTGCTCATATAACTGGAAACTTTGTCTTTGGCATTAAAATCTTTTACCCAGCCCGGTACATCCTGCATGTAGTAAGTGCTGCTGATCCATTTACCGCCCTTGTCATCATACCAGTATGCTGCGTTTGCGCTGTGGCCGGCTGGCAAGATAGCACCGCGATCTTTTAGTGCAATTCCAATTACCTTGCTTTTGAAATTATTGCTTAACCTTAGTTCATCTGTAATAGTCGTGGTCCACATATTTTCCGGACTCATTTTTCCGGCATCATCACTTGTATTACCAACCGTGCTAACTGTTGAGTCATCTGTGCAGTACACATTTGCATTCTGCGTTTTGTCGTACCAGTTATTTCCAACAATGCCATGTATAGCAGGTACGCTACCAGTATAAATGCAAGTATGGCCAGGGGCAGTGTAAGTTGGTATATACGGAATCAAGGTATTATCGCAACTAAAACCTTCGCCTATTAAACGCTTAAAACCGTTGTTACCATACAATTGATTAAAACGGTACAAATAATCCCACCGCATTTGATCTATAACAATACCCACCACAAGTTTCGGCCTGGATGGCTGCTGCGTGAACACCGTTTGAATAAATGCCTTTTTGGGTGTTTGTGCCGTTAAGGTAACAGCGTTAAAAAATACTGAAGAAAAAATAAACCAATATCTCATAGACATACTTTTTTTCAAAGATAGTTTTTACGTCTCATAAAAAGTTTGCCGCAGGGAATCTGAAGAATTTCAATTTCAACCGCAAAGCCTTAATTTTGCTGCCAATTGAACTATTTATAACTGCTTAGGGTTAATCGCACAATTAAAATTGGAAACCAGTGATACCCATTGGTAAACAATAATAAAGAACTATCAACTTCGGTGGACAAGTTGCAACGACGATCGTCATTGCTTTATAGGTCTGGATAAAAAACTTAAACGAACATAATATTATGGCAGATGTTTTTGAAAAATTAGTGAAGGATGGTGGTCCCATTGGCCAGCATATGGACAGGGCGCATGGGTATTTCGCTTTCCCGAAATTAGAAGGCGAACTGGGACCAAGGATGCAGTTTAGAGGAAAAGAAATGATAGTATGGAGTTTGAATAATTACCTGGGCCTGGTGAATCATCCGGAAGTTAGAAAAGCGGACGCTGAAGCGGCCGCAAAATATGGTTTGGGAAACCCAATGGGCGCAAGGATGATGAGTGGCAATACCGACATGCACGAGGCTTTGGAAAAAGTAATCAGTGGATTTGTAAAAAGAGAAGATACAATGTTGCTCAACTTCGGTTACCAGGGCATTATGAGTTGTATTGACGCCTTGGTAAACCGCAGGGATGTGATTGTATATGATGCAGAAGCACATGCCTGTATCGTTGACGGTGTAAGGCTTCACATGGGTCACCGCTATGCTTTTAAACACAATGATATTGAAGATTGCGAAAAACAATTACAGCGGGCAACCGAATTGGCCGCAAAGCAGGGCGGCGGTATTTTAGTAATTACAGAAGGCGTATTTGGCATGGATGGTGAACAAGGTATTTTAAAAGAAATTGTAGCTCTCAAAAAACAATACGAATTCAGGATTTTAATAGATGATGCCCATGGTTTTGGATACATGGGTGCTACCGGTGCAGGCGCAGATGAAGCCCAGGGCTGCCAGGAAGGGGTTGATTTGTATTTTTCTTCTATGGTGAAAAGTTTGGGGAGCCTCGGCGGATTTATTTGTGGTTCAAAAGCAGTAATAAAATACCTGCGCTACAATGTACGCTCACAAATATTTGCGAAGAGTGTTCCGCTGGTAATAGTAGAGGGTATGCTAAAACGTATGGAGATGATAAAGACCATGCCGGAACTGCGGGAAAAACTTTGGTACAACGTAAATCTTTTGCAAAGCGGGCTTAAGAAAAGAGGCTTTGATAT
>JANYFI010000791.1 GCA_025362765.1 Ferruginibacter sp.
CTGAACTTGTAGATCGCCTTCAATGGTGATGTCACTCTTCCAGATTTCATCCCAGGCCTTATTGTGAAATTCAATCAACCTGTCCCTGCCTTCTAACTTCGCAGTGATGGTCATGCGCTCGGCTTCATTCAGCGGATCGTCATGGTGAGCCGATGTGATAGAAGAACCGGCTATGGAAAAATGATAGGTTTCCCCTGCTTTTATTTTTTTGCTAAACTTCATCAGGTGCATATTGTTATCCCACATTTCGTGTATAACCCTTGGCTCTTCTCCATGCTTTTCGCTAAATAAAAAAGTATTGCTGGCGCACATTTGTAATTTGCCGGTTGGGCTTTTGGCGGTAGAAGTGAGCAGGCTGATAACAACATGCGGCCGGTCAATTTCATTGTAATAGTTCTGTACTTCTTTTAAGGCATCTGGTGCTTCCATTATGCTGGCGCTGTTAATAGTGATGTCTTTTTTGGCGGTGATGCTCACATCCATCAACACAGTAAAGGGAAGCTGCCGCAAGGAGTAATAGGTGTAATTTACATCCGCTTTATCACCATAATTAAATGAAGTGGTAAAACTGGCGTGGCGCATATCCAGTTGCTGTTTCATATTGGCCGCATCTGCATTGCCAATGCGTTTGCCATCTATTTCCAGGTACATGTTAAGCAGGTTAAAACTTCTTATAAAATTGCTTACCCTGCCGCGGCCGTATAAATCATAGGCTCCTGCCAGTACCACGTCTTTTACTTTAAATGGTTCAGGAGATGACACTACGCCAATCATACCATTGGCAACCGTAATACCATAATAATTAGCAGGATCTATTCTGCTTGCGGTAATGGTCCAGGGATCCTGTGCGGCAAGGCTTTTAGTAAATAAAGCAAAAAATGCGAAGGCTAAAAATTTTTTTTGTAACATGGCAGCAATTGGAAATGATTTGTTGATAAGCCGATTTTTAAAAGTAAACATTAGCATGCAAAATGGAGATAAAATTTTTGAAGGAAAGATCGACAATCAAATTAACTATTAAATAAGAAATAGAAACCGGCAGGCAGTGTAGCGTAATTTTCCCAAACTAATTTTGATGGCTTGCGGCTAACTGGTAAAAGAACTGGCAGCGTATTTGTTTCGATAGGGATAAAAAGTAAAAAATGAATAAAAAATTTTCATTTAAGGGATTGATAGAAGTATTTAAAAATGCTTTTATTGGATTTAGTGATGATAAACTTACCAGACTCAGCGGTTCATTGGCATATTACACCGTTTTTTCTATGGCGCCACTGATGATTGTTATTATTTCACTGTGCGGATTATTTTTAGCGAGAGAAGCAGTAGAAGGGAAAATTTACGGACAATTGGCCGGTTTTGTTGGTACTGATACCGCATCGCAATTACAGGATATTATTAAGAACGCTTCTGTCGCCGGAAAAAGTAAGATGGCGGCCATTATTGGCGTCATTACCTTGCTGGTGGGCGCCACCTCTATTTTTGCAGAAATACAGGACTCCATCAACAGTATATGGGGATTAAAACCCAAGCCTAAAAGAGGGTGGTTAAAAATGATTCAAAACAGGTTGCTGTCGTTTTCAGTAATTGTGGGCCTTGGTTTTTTATTGCTGGTGTCATTATCAGTAAGTACGGTTATTGACGGGTTCAGCGATAAGCTAACGCAACAGTTTCCGGAGATAGCGGTGTTGTTTTTTTACCTCATTAATGTGCTGATTACTTTTGGCGTTACCACATTAATATTCGCCGTTATTTTTAAAGTATTGCCAGACGGTAATATTCGATGGAAAGATGTGATGGCGGGCGCAATGGCCACCGCCTTTTTATTCATGCTGGGAAAATTCGCTATTTCATTCTACATCAGCAAAAGCCATATTGGCACTACATATGGTGCTGCGGGCTCACTGGTAATATTATTGTTGTGGATTTACTATTCGTCCATGATTCTGTATTTTGGCGCAGAACTTACCAAGGCTTATGCCATACAATATGGCTCTCCCATACATCCCAGCGCTTACGCAGTAACTACCAAAATGGTAGAGGTGGAAACAGGCTGGCAGACTATACAAAACAAAGAGAATATCACTATTGACGCAAATGCAAGTGAGGTAAAAAAATCATAGTTTTATCGTACGAATTACACTAATTAAAAAGTTGACTCTACTGCATTGCTCTTTTGGCATTGGGAACTCAACAATTAGCCGGCAAAACCTTCTGCTTCTTTTTTACAAAAAGTACGGACTTGGTCATATTGTGTAGGAAGGTTTTTTATTTACAGTAAAAAGCGGCAATTTTATTTTATTAATAATTCTTACCAAACAATTTCTTCGCACTATTTGCTTTATGTTGAAAAAGATAGCACCCGATAAGCGGAAACATTTTTTTGTAGGAATACCGTTGGGTATTTTACTTCAAATAATCTGGCTCTATTTTTTTCCAGATCATCTTTTAGCGTCCGCTGCAGGTAGTTTTGTTACGTTGTGTTCAGGTTGCTATGCATTTGAATTATATTCACTTATAACGGGCAAAGGTCATTATGAATTAGCAGATGTGTGGTTTGGCGTTGCAGGCGGTACAATTGGTATAGGCGCTGTTTTAATACTAAGGTTATTATAAAATAGTAAAAGAAAAAGTGCCTTGCTTAACAATTAGCCGGCACTTTTTCGATAGTTGCTTCTTATACGTTAATGGTTTTCCACCTGCCCTTTTTAAAATAAAAACATCCCGCCAATGTAATGGCTGTTTTCGCTACGGGGATGGCGATGAAAACTCCCAGCGGCCCCCACGACAGATATTTAGCTAATATAAACGCCAATGGAATTTGTATTAACCAAAAGCCGCAAAAATTGATAATAGTTGGCGTCCAGGTATCGCCTGCACCATTGAAAGTATTCATCATCACCATACCAATGCCATAAAAAATATAGCCCGATGCAATGATTCGGCCGGCCTGTACCGCAACTTTTCGGATGGCTTCATCCGCAGTAAAAAACGAGACCAGGTAACTGCCCATACCCCAGAAAATAACTGTTACCAAAATCCACTGTAATTTTATAGACAAATTTTTACTCAAAAAAATTATAGCCTAAAGATGAAAATACAATACTGTTCAGATCTTCATCTTGAGTTTTTGCAGAACAATAAATTTATACAAAAATATCCGTTGCTGCCGGTAGGCGATATATTGGTAATGGCAGGTGATATTGTACCCTTTGCGTTGCTGGATGAGCAGCATGTTTTTTTTGATTGGCTTGCTGATAATTTTGAAACTACTTATTGGATTCCTGGCAACCATGAATATTATCACGGGGATACCAGGACAAGAAGCGGTGTTGTAAAGGAGGCCATTAGAAGCAATGTTTTTTTGCTGAATAATCAAACCGTTCAATTGGATGCCGTGCGATTGATTTTTTCAACATTATGGTCCTGTATTTCTCCCGATGCCGGCTGGCTGATTCAGCGAAGAATGGCAGATTTTAGCGCTATCTATTGCCATGGTTATTCTTTTACTCCCGACGATTATAATTCACTTCATCTTCAATGCAAAAATTTTATCATGGAAGCATTGGCAGTAAAAGTGGCTACGCCTACCATGGTAGTTACGCATCACGTACCTACTTTTTTACATTACCCTGCAAAATATAAAAGAGATAGTTTGAATGAAGCTTTTGCGACGGAACTGCACGACCTGATTGAACAATCTTCCATTGATTATTGGTTGTACGGGCATCATCATTTTAATACGCCAACGTTTAATATGGGCAATACAAAATTAATCACCAACCAACTGGGCTATATTAAATTTTTTGAAAACACAGGATTTAAAAGAGACGCGGCAGTTGAATTCATCTAACCTTTTTTTGTATGTGCATAGTTTAAAATTTTTATCGTTACCATTAGTTGCCCTATATGACGCATGGTATGTTCTGCGCCATGCACCAGTAAGCCAATTACTGTGGAGGGCAATAGTTTTCTGCCCACGCCACGAAATTCCGGCAGTGTTTTTTCATCTGTATTTTTTAACTGTTCTATGGCTTTATCTACCTGTTGATTAAAACGCGTTAGCAAACTGCTGATGTTTACTTCTGTTTGTCGCGAAATGTCTTCTGCATATAATTGGTCTAACTGGTAAGCGCTCAGCGCTTCTCCGCGGGCGTAGGTAAAAACCCGGTCCAGCACGCCTGATAAATGCTGCAGATGAAAAGCTGGTGATGCTACGCAAGCGGGTCTTTCCCAAAGCAGCTCTTCCGGAAAGTTATTAACCAGGTCCGTTAATTCTTCTCTTGCCTGCAGTAATGCGTGGGCAACAGGTTGCAATAAGGCGGGCACATCTTTTACAGGTGCTCTTTGCCACACTTCTAATAGTTGATTCTCCATAACCATTGAATTATTTGTATTGCAACATTATTACATTTCACCAGAACAAAAAACAGTACTTGACATGTACCAAAAGCAACAGGGTATTTTGATGTGTCAAAATACCCTGTTGGAAATATGAGTGTAAGAAAATGATGTTCTCCTTATGAATTGGAAGCCAATAACCATTGTGGCATTCTCGCCGTAAGGCTTTTTTTAATGCCAGATAATTTACTTACCAATGCGGCTTGGTTGCCAATTTGCTCAACCCTGTAGTTTTTGGAAAGAATAGGAATAACCGGAGCAATAACGGTAGTCTGTATTTTAGCAGGCATTGCTTCTGCAAAAAGTTGTTGCATTAAATTCGCATCCTTTACGCCGGCAATACTGCAGGCTTTCTCAAAGTTGGTATGCATACCGTAGCTTTCCAAAATGTCGGGTGCATTTTGTATCTCACTATAACAAATGTATTTCTTTACAAAAAAATAAAGTTTGTTGTTAACAGTTTTTGTGTAAGCAGCGTAAGAATATTCCATAAAAGAGTTTTTAAATTTTCGGAGTTTACCGGTGTTCGTGATTAAAATAGTTTCCCGGTTTTATAACAGATAATGGAATAAATATTTTTTTCAATGCCATGCAGTATATCTAATAAACAAATTCAAATAATACAACTGAGCGTCTTTAACAGGATATGAATAAATTGCATAACCAAAGAAGGCTAATATTTGTTCTGTATTTGCAGTGCCAAAATTTTTGGGTTAAGCAAAATGTTGAACAAAAATTTAAACGGATAAAAATTGGAAAAGGCGGTTGTTAAGCGGATATTAAGATCAGGGAGTAATGAAGTTGTGTAAAACTACAACTATTTTTGAAACTAACTATTTAAAATTTTGCTAACAATCGGTTAAATAGCAACCGCGATAAAACTATTACTGGCAAAAAAGATACCAGGCATAATAATAAAACTTCAATTGTATTTTAAAACAAACAGCATAGCATTTCATCTAAGCATTACATTTATTTAATAAATTATGTGCCATGTCTTTTATAGAATTGGAAAGTTTGTATGAAAATTTTTTTTTACAAGCTTTAACGCACGTGCGGTTCACAGGGGAACCATACATTTTATTTACCGGGATGTACAAGTGAACGCAATGGTGCAGGAACTGGTGGCCAATGTATTGCAAGGAATCTTTGAATTAACGGTAGCAGGCTAAATAAAAATATTTCGACTGGGTTGCCTGGCAAACATTCCACCGTACGTGATGCACTGTGGCCGGGCCATTACGGCTTGCGAATTGTTGGATGTTGTTAGCCCTGAAAGACAAGATTATAAATTTTAAATATGAACCTTAACCTCATCAATAAAACAGCCCTCGTTTGCGGCGGTTCGCAAGGCCTGGGGCTGGCTACTGCAAAAGAACTGGCGCTGCTTGGCGCCACGATTATTTTGGCGAGCCGGTCACAGGATAAATTAACGGATGCGTTGCAACAACTGGATAAAAGCGCCGGTCAGCAACATTATCTCCTGATAACAGATTTATCTGTTCCTGAAGAAACGAGGATCATTGTAGCCGGTTGGGTACAGCAATATGGCGCCATTCATATCTTAGTCAATAATGCGGGCGGTCCGCCATCGGGGCCGCTGATAGATACCCATGCAGATGAACTGGAAAAAGCTTTTCACACGCATGTTACCACCAGTCATTTATTGGCGCAGTTACTGATACCTGGTATGCAAAAAGCAGGCTATGGCCGAATAATTAATATTCTTTCAACTGCTGTAAAACAGCCTATTAATGGTTTGGGTATTTCCAATACGGTAAGGGCCGCCATGGCCAACTGGGCCAAAACGTTGGCCAACGAAATTGGTCATGCTGGTATTACGGTGAACAATGTGTTACCCGGTTTTACCAATACCGCAAGGCTTCAATATCTGTTTACAAAACAAGCGATTGACCAGGGGAAAGCTCCTGCGGATATTGAAAAAAATATTGTGAGCAACATACCGGCCGGTCGACTAGGAGAGCCTGAAGAGTTTGGTGCGGTAGCAGCGTTTTTATGCACACCCGCCGCCGCTTATATCAATGGGGTAAATATACCTGTTGACGGTGGCAGAACAGGAGGTCTGTAGTTTTTGTTGCAAACAACCAGGCCATCTTTTACCAGTATTTGAAAGGGTTGCATGATCCGTAATTTTTAAAAAATAGATTTCGCATAAAATTATTTATTATGAAAGGTTTTTACAGAGTTGCTCTAAAAATTATATTTACCGTTACATGCGTAATGCTATTTTTATCAGGTGCATTTTCACAGGAGAAAAAAAAACTGGTATTTTCCATCAACCTAAACGATACTGTTCAGCAGATTCGTACTATTGGGGCATCTGCCTGTTGGTATGGAGAAGAAATAGGCAACAAATGGCCCGCAGCTGCCAGGCAACAAATGGCCGAACGCCTTTTCAGCCGCGGCTTTGAAAAGAACGGGCAACCAAAAGGCATTGGCCTTTCTGCCTTCCGTTTTAATATTGGTGCAGGTACAACGGAACAGGGCGATAGCAGCGGTATTAACGATGCTGCCCGAAGAGTAGCCTGTTTTCTTTCACCGTCAGGCAAGTACGATTGGAGCAAACAACCCGGTTATACCTGGCTGCTGAAGCAGGCGAAAAATTATGGCGTAAAAAATTTAATCGCCTTTGTAAACAGCCCGCCTGTTCAGTTTACCAAAAACGGTCTGGGCTATAAATTGCAAAAAGATTTTGTCAGTAATCTACAGGAAGATAAGTACGGGGCGTATGCCAATTTTCTAGCTACGGTTATTCAACATTTTGATAAAATCAATTGTCATTTCAATTATATCAGTCCGGTTAATGAACCCCAATGGGATTGGAGCGGCACCTACGGGGAGGCAAAACAGGAAGGAAGTCCGTGGACCAATGAAGAAATTTACAAAGTAGTTAAAACGCTCAACAAAAGCTTACAACAACACCGGCTTAGTACCCAAATTATTACCACGGAAGCAGGTATGTTAAATCATTTGTACGATTCCAATGCAAAAGCTTCCCGCCAAATCTTTCATTTCTGGAATCCTAAAAGCAAGCTGTATATTGGTAATTTAAGTAACACTACCCGCTTTGTGGAAGGCCACGGTTATTTTACTGACGAGGGCGACGCCTTAATAGAGGTAAGAAAAAAATTAAGAGATACTTTAAAAAAATATGGGCCAGGGCTGGAATACTGGCAATCTGAATACTGCATGCTGGGTGATGGATTTAAGGAAAAATCCACTATCAAAAGAACCGCCATGGACTGCGCACTTTTTTTAGCGAAAGTAATTCACCATGATTTTACAGCCGGTAACGCAACCGCCTGGCATTTTTGGAATTCATTTGAACCTGGCGTGGCCGACAGCAATACGCTTTATTACCTTATCGCATTAAACCAACAACGGAAAACCGATTCTTCGAAGTTATATACTATCACTAAAAATTTGTGGGCGCTGGGGCATTATAGTTTGTTTGTTCGTCCTGGAATGCACCGGTTGCAAACGGGTTCAAATGATGGATTAACAGAAGCTGAGCAGGCCACCCAAATAATGGTATCCGCATTCAAAGACAAAAAAACGGTGGTGGTGAATGTTATCAATTACACTATTGAAAATAAAATTGCCGGCATTGCATTACAGGGAATCTTAAAAAATAAACAAGTGAAATTGCTTAAACGGTATGTTACTTCAGCGGCAGAAGGAGACAATATTACGCCCTATCCTATTGACAACGCAAGAGACCCAACGGCGCCGAATGGTTTCGATATTATTTTCCCGGCAAGGTCAATAACCACCTTATTATTTTCTTACTAATTAAATTGTAAGGCATTTCAACAAGCGGCTTTTGTAAAAAAATATAGCTGGCTGCCAGTGATATCGCTACAAAAAAATGAACCAATGAAGCAAGACGAAATAACGAAAACGACGGATGTACTATTGATTGGAGCAGGTATAATGAGCGCTACATTGGGTATGATGTTGCAGCAACTGATGCCCGGATGTACTATGGAGATTTTTGAACGCCTGGATATGGTGGCGGGCGAAAGTTCGGATGCCTGGAACAATGCCGGCACAGGACATGCAGCATTGTGTGAATTAAATTATACACCGCAAAAGGAAGACGGCGCCATTGATTGTAAAAAGGCGCTGGCTATCAACGAAGCTTTTGACACCAGCAGGCAGTTTTGGGCATGGTTGGTGGAGCAAGATATTATCGCACCCGGATTTATCAGCAGCATTCCTCACATGAGTTTTGTGTGGGGAAAAGAAAACGTGGCCTATCTTAAAAAAAGATATCAAGCACTGACACAATATCATCCATATAAAAAAATGCAATACACGGAAGACGCAACGCAATTAAAAAAATGGATGCCGCTGGTAATGGAAGGCAGAGACCCTATGCAACCGGTGGCAGCTACTTATATGGCGACGGGTACAGATGTAAATTTTGGTGAAGTAACTCGTGCAATGGTTACCCACCTGCAAAGCGGGGAAAATTGTACCTTGCACCTGCAACATGAAGTACGTGATATTGAAAGAGCAGCCGACGGCCATTGGCGCATTTCGGTGAAAGATTTGGTTACGAAAGAAGCACGTGAATTGAAAGCAAGATTTGTTTTTATAGGTGCCGGAGGAGGCTCTTTGTGGTTGTTGGAAAAATCTGGCATTCCCGAAGGAAAAGGGTTTGGAGGGTTTCCTGTTGGCGGTCAATGGCTGCGCTGTACAAATGAAACAGTGATTGAAAAGCACGCCGCAAAAGTATACGGCAAAGCACCTGAAGGAGCACCACCCATGTCGGTACCGCATTTGGATAGCCGCCTGATTGACGGAAAGAAAGCATTACTGTTTGGTCCGTATGCCGGGTTTAGCACCAAGTTTTTAAAGAATGGATCTTACCTTGATTTGCCGCTATCTATTAAGTTCAGCAATATTGTTCCCATGATTTCAGTGGGGCTTAAAAACATCCCTTTAACAAGATACCTGATTCATGAAGTGTTGCAAAAGCCGGCGGATAAACTGGCAGCCCTGCAACAGTTTTTACCACAAGCGAAAATGGAAGACTGGGATTTGGAAATTGCCGGCCAACGGGTACAGGTAATTAAAAAAGACAAAGAAGAAGGCGGTGTGTTGGAATTTGGAACTGAAGTGGTAGCTGCCGCAGATGGCTCATTGGCTGCGTTACTCGGCGCTTCGCCCGGTGCCTCTACCTCCGTGCCTATCATGCTTGGTTTAATAGAGCGCTGCTTTCCCGAAAAAGTAATGACTGAAGAATGGCAGCGCATCTTAAAAAAAATGATACCCTCCTACGGCCAGTCGCTGTTAAAAAATCCATCGCTCTCCGACGAAATAAGGGCAAGGACGAGCGAAGTACTGGGGCTGGTAAATTAAGCCGCATCAATACAGCAACACTATCTTATTTTATAGCTTTAAATGATTTAGCAATTACTATATTGAACACGCCAAAGTATACAACCGATGTGCTGATAGCCGGTGCTGGTCCCGGCGGAGCAAGCACTTCCATCTTTCTGGCAAAAGAAAAAATTAATCATATCATTATTGATAAGGCCACATTTCCGCGTGATAAAATTTGTGGCGATGCGTTAAGCGGAAAAACGGTGGGTATGTTGCAGCGCATTACCGCAGACTGGCAACAGCTTTTTTTGGGAGATGAACACAAAGCGATCGTTTGTTGCGGTATACAATTTATTGCGCCCGGCAATACCAGTTTGGATGTACCATTTCAATTAAACAATGCAGGTAAACAAACGCCTCCGGGTTTTGTAAGCAAGCGTATAGATTTTGATAACATACTCGCCGGACTGATTGACCGGCAATACGCAACGTTGTTAACGGGAACCTTGCTGCAGGATATTGAAGAAACTGACGAAGGCTTATTGGTAACCATATTGCAAAATGGCGAACAGCAACAAATTTTTACCAGGATGATTGTTGGCGCAGAAGGCAGGGGCAGTATTGTTGCGAAAAAACTCGCGGGGCATACAATGGATCCTGCTCATTTCAGTGCAGGCATCAGGGGGTATTATAAAAACGTGAGCGGTCTGCATGCGCAGCATTATATTGAATTGCATTTTTTACAAGAATTTCAGCCTGGCTATTTGTGGATTTTTCCGCTGGCGGATGGAGTCGCCAATGTGGGAGTGGGCATGCTTAGTAAAAATATTGCCGCCAAAAAAATTAACCTCAAGCAAATGATGGCAGATGCCATTGCAACACATCCCAATTTAAAAAACAGGTTTAGCAACGCCGTACAGGATGGACCAATTGAAGGATGGGGATTGCCGTTGGGATCAAAGAAAAGAAACCTCAGCGGAAATCGTTTTTTACTAACAGGCGATGCCGCCTCATTGATTGACCCATTCACGGGAGAAGGGATCGGCAATGCCATGGTGTCTGGACTGGTAACATCAAGAATAATAAAAAAAGCGCTGGATGCCAATAATTTCTCAGAACAATTCCTGGCGCAGTATGATGAAGAAATATATAAAAAACTTTGGACAGAATTAAAGCTAAGTCATTACCTGCAGCAGCTTTCCAGCAAGCCACGGTTGTTTAATTTTATTGTCGGCAAGGCGAGCCGTAGTAAAGAATTGCGGGAAACCATTAGCTGCATGTTTGAGAATGTAGATATCAGAAAAAAATTTATGAACCCACTTTTTTATTTAAAGATTCTGTTCAATAGGTAACAGAAACGGATGGTGTTTTACTCATCGGTAACTTCTCCTAACAGCAAATTCACTTCTGCTGCAGGCAGCTCTTCAAAAGATTTTAATTTTGCCTGAATTTTCTTTGTCCTTGTGCCAACGAGTTCGTCTATATCTTCACTTGCTTTGTTTATTTTTTCCTGCGCCTTTTTTAATGCATCACCAAATTTCCCGAATTCAGTTTTTACCGCACTGAGTGTTTTTTTAATTTCGCCGCTTCTTTGTTCCAGCGCCATTGTTTTGTAGCCAAATGAAATGGTGTTTAAAATAGCGGATAAAGTAGTAGGACCAGTCACAATAATCTGGTAGTCTCTTTGCAAGGTTTCCATTAAAGCCGGCCTGCGAACAGCTTCTGCATACAAGCCTTCAATTGGCAAAAAAAGGAGGCCTATTTCTGAAGTATCGGGTGGAGAAATATATTTATCATGAATGTCTTTAGCAGATTTTTTAATGGCATTTTCCAGTGCTCTTCCAGCATTGTCCGCAGCCGTTATATCTCCTGCATCATGGGCCGCCAGCAGGGCGTAATAATCTTCTATCGGAAACTTTGAGTCTATTGGCATCAGCAACATTTTATTTTCCTGGTGATGCTGCGGAATTTTTATCGCAAACTCAACCCGGTTGCCGGTGCCAGGTTTTGTAATGCAATTGATTTCATATTGTTCCGGCGACAACATTTGTTCAAGGATATTAGACAATTGCACTTCTCCCAAAATGCCCCTTGTTTTCACGTTGCTTAATACTTTTTTTAAATCGCCCACACCGGTTGCCAGTTGCTGCATTTCACCCAACCCTTTTTGTACCGACTCCAGGTTTTTACTTACCAGTTCAAAGGATTGTGTCAGTCTTGTTTCCAGCGTTTTTTGTAATTTTTCGTCTACAGTATGGCGCATTTCTTCCAACTTTTTTTCATTGCCTTCCTGTAAATTTTTGATAGAAGTTTCCAGCGTTTGTTTTAGCCTGTCCAGTTTTTCCGCATTTGTTGCATGTTGAGCGGTTTGATTTTTTTCAAAATCGCTGAAATTTTCCCGCAGTTTGTCTTTGTAATCTTTCAATGCGTCATTCAGTTCATTTTTAAAGCCACCGAGATTTTCTTTTAACTGCAACCGGCTTTCTTTGCTATTGCTTTCGATGCTTGTTTGAAAAGCCGTAAGTTTTTCTTCCAGGGATTTGGTAACATTCATTAGCTGGTCAGAAAAAGTACCAAGCAGTGTGCGCTGCATGTCCGCTGTTGTGTGGATATTATCCGAAATGTTTTTACCAAAGGCGGATACTTGCCCTGTGATTTCTGTTCTTAAAGTACTGGTAGTTTGTGTTGCTTCAAGCCGGTGAAAATTAAACTCATTTTTTAAATTTCCCTCAGAATCCCTTAGTTGTTGATTCAACAAGCTGATTGAAAATTGAATATCGTGCAGTTCTTTTGCCAGTTCATTTTTCCCCGCCTTCATCGTTAGAAAAATATTGACGATTAACAACAGTGCAATACAGCAAAGAATAATATAAATCAGTTCCATTTTTGTTGGTTAAACATGTTCTATATGCAATTAGAATTTTCCCTTTGCATGACTATTAGCTTTTTAACGTTTTAATTATTGCCATAAATTAATTGTAGTTAACACACCAGGCAGTAGTTTACTCAAAGCCCGTACGCCGCCAGTGGATGCTGGTGTATTTGCTGTGAAACAACGTCGAACAATTATTCGGTAGTTACTGGTGTATCAGTTTTCTACAGGAAATTTTTAGTGGATAGTTCCCGGATCAATTACCATGTACTTGATTGATTCAGCCGCTTTATCCACCGAATAGGAATAACTCACCCGCAATAATCCGTCGCTGGTTTGTATCAAACAAGGATAAGAAAAACTACCTTTTCCTTTTGCTTCATTTTCCAGTGTTCTTTTCCATTTCCACGACATGCCTTCATCGTCAGAAATATACAGGCTTAAGCGGTAACGGCCATCCTCTTCATCACAGCCCACAAATGCCCAGCGGCCATCTTTCAACACAATCAGTTCTACGCTGGCGGTGTTGGGTATGGTTGTTTTTTTTGCAGCAGTCCAGCTATAACCACTGTCTGTAGATTCGCTGGTTTGTACTCTGGGGGGATTATCACCATTGTCTCTCATAAAAGCTACGATATGTCCGTTCTTTTTTTGTACCAGCGCTGGTTGTACATTGCCCCTGCCAACAATGGGTAAACTGGCACGCCAGCTATTGCCATCATCATCCGAAATAGCTACCAGCGACATGTTAAATCCATCAGAATAAAGCGGCAGCAATATCCTTCCTTCGGCAAGCCGCAAGGGTTTAATTCTTGTCATCCAGCCGGTACTTCTTTTTGCAAAATCTTTACTGGCTTCAACAATCATATTATCATAGATGGGTGCATACGCTCCCGACCCGCCGGTGTTGGGCGTTAACTGCTTAAACTTTACGGCAGTTTCCGTGGCAAAACTATCATTTGGTGAAAGCAGGATATTGTCCTGCCAGTTCCAGGCGGGCGCACCAGCTTCATTGTAGTTAACTGCAGTGCGAAACCGGAGTACGGAACATTCCCACCGGTGTGCTTCTACCGCAATCCACACCAAAAATAATTTATTGTGTTTGTTAAGAAACAGTACCGGGTTACAATCCGGTAAACCATAGGTGTCGGCCATTTCAAAAGGGGGAGACCAAACGGTAGTTCCTTTTTTTAAACGGGCACCCATAATTTTTACATCATCGGCGGTTCTTTCTCCACTTCCCTGGAACCAGGCTGCCAGGATATCCCCGTTAGGCAGGCTTACAATGCTGCTGCCATGGGTATGTTGCGGCTGCGGGGGGAAGATGAGCGACTCAAATACAGGTGTTGCTTTTTCAGTAGCTGGTTGCGCTAAAAGGCTGATGGCCCCCAAAAGACCAATCGTAATAAAGCTTATTGTTTTTTTCATGTTTGCTATGAGGTAAATTAGTAAATAAATTGGGTTTTATGTGGCATAAAAATGCAATAATCCGAAATATCATCTGATAAAAATAAAAATGGGTTTTATTTTTATCAGGAAGGTTTATATTTAACGCCTGTTATAAATATATACCTTTTCTTGTAGCAATTTTTCAACAAAAATTATATGAACTCCAGCGAAAAAAAATTTGTTCCGGTAATGATTACCCCTTTTAATTTAAAGGCAACGGTAGATTTGGATGCACTAAACAGCTTGGTTGATTTTTACCTGGCGGCAGGCGTTAAAGGTTTTTTTGCCAATTGCCTTAGCAGCGAAATGTTTAGCATCAGCGAAGATGAGCGACTGGAAATTACAAAGCATATTGTTAAATATGTAAATGGAAGAGTACCCGTAGTGGCCACCGGATCATTTGGATTAACCATTGAAGATAAAGCACGGTTCACAAAAAAAATATATTATGCCGGCATTGAGGCGGCTATTATGATTACCGGCCATTTTGCTAATATTGATGATAGCGACGAATTATTGTTGGCCAACTTTGAAAAAATGTTTGAGCTTACA
>JANYFI010000800.1 GCA_025362765.1 Ferruginibacter sp.
CTGGAGATCATTCAATTTAATCTTAATAGCGAAGGATATGAGGTAATAACGGCTAAAAACGGGGATGAAGCATTAGACCAGGCAAAAAAACATCAGCCCGACCTGATCATTCTTGACATTATGATGCCCGGCAAAAATGGAATTGACGTGTGCAATATCCTTCGCATACAACCTGCTTTTAAAGACACGCTTATCATTTTTTTGAGTGCACTTAGCGATGAGGGTACAGAGATTCGGGGGCTGGAAACCGGTGCCGACGATTACCTTACAAAACCTATCAGCCCCAAAGTGCTTACCAGTAAAGTAAATGCCCTGTTCAGAAGATTGAATAAAGATAGCAATGACCTGTTGCAATTAGGCGACCTTAAAATAGACAGGGAAAAATACATTATCAATTACCAGGACAATGATATTATTTTAGCCCGCAAAGAATTTGAACTGCTGGCGCTGCTGGCGTCTAAACCCGGCAAAGTTTTTTTACGCAACGAAATATTAAACCAGGTATGGGGAACCGAAGTAATAGTAGGCGACCGCACCATTGATGTCCATATTCGTAAAATCAGACAAAAGCTTGATCTCGACTGTATCACAACAGTTAAAGGCGTGGGCTATAAATTTGAATTGTAGTAGTATGATTACATACACTATCTCCACAATGGCAGTTGCCTTTTATAAAAACAGTTTAACTTACGCTTGTTTAATTTAGCAACCTGCGCAAACAAGTAATTGTAACAATGTTTTCAAGCAAAAATTTAAGTCCCCAGCAACTTTCCGCGGCTACGGCGGTTATAATAGCTTTTCCTATCAGTACCACTATTTATTATTTTCACCCCGTTTGGTTTATCGCCCTTGTTTGTTTTGTAATCATTTTTGCGGGTAGTTACGGACTTATTTTATTTATGGTGCAGCAGTTTGTTTACCGCAAAATAAAACTGATTTATAAATTAATCTATCAAACAAAAGCAAGTAAAAGGGAAGAGTTTTATTACAAGGATATCTTGCCTCAAAAAAGTATTGACGAAGTAAGGCTGGATGTGGAAATATGGGCTGAACAACGAAAAACGGAAATTGAAGTTTTAAAAAAGAATGAAATATACCGAAAGGAATTCCTGCAAAACCTGTCACATGAATTAAAGACACCAATTTTTGCTATACAGGGTTATGTTGATACGCTGATAAACGGGGCATTGGAAAACCCCGAAGTGAATATGAAGTTTTTAAACAGCACTTCCAGAAATATCGACAGACTGGTAAATCTTGTAGATGACCTGGATGAAATTTCTAAACTGGAAAGAGGGGAACAGCAGTTATATACGGAAAATTTTGTGATACAGGACCTGGTAAAAGATGTGTATGAATCCCTGTTTATTAAAGCGGAAAAAAAACAAATCCGGCTGCTAATAAAAAAAGGTTGCGAAATACCGCTTACCGTATTTGCAGATAAAGAGAAAATAAGGCAGGTATTAATTAACCTGGTAGAAAATGCGATCAAATACGGTAAACAACATGGCACAATTGAAGCCAGCGCTTATAAGATTGATGGCAAACAAATTTTAATTGAAATAAGTGATGATGGCAACGGAATTGCTGAAGAACATTTGGGCAGAATATTCGAACGCTTTTACCGCACAGACCTGGCCAGAAGCCGCAAAGTTGGTGGCAGTGGTTTAGGCCTTGCCATTTGCAAACACATTGTGGAAGCACATAACCAAACCATGCACGTACGCAGTGCTATAGACGTTGGCACCACTTTTGGTTTTACGCTGGAATCAAAAAAAGACGCACATTAGCTAATTATTAAAGTTTTGGTAACCTCCGGTTTACAATTACTACACATTGCTTTCGCAACTTTGCAGTAAACTATATCTGTTGATAAAAAGAAAACTTGATGTAGCAGTAATTTCTGATGTTCACCTCGGTACTTACGGATCCCGTGCCAATGAATTGTCCCGCTACCTCTCCACCATCGATCCGGCCATCTTAATTTTAAACGGCGACATTATAGACATATGGCAGTTTAGTAAAAAATACTGGCCGCCTGGCCACATGCAGGTAATTAAACAAATTACCAGTATGCTTAGCCGCGGTATAAAAGTATATTATGTTACAGGCAATCATGATGAGATGCTGCGCAGGTTTGAGCACTTTTCTATCGGCGATTTTCATATCGTCAATAAACTGGTCATTCATCACAGCGATGGCAAAAGAAGCTGGATTTTTCACGGCGATGTATTTGACGTAATTATGCAACACAGCAAATGGCTGGCAAAGCTTGGCGCTGTGGGGTACGACACGTTAATATACATCAATGCCTTCATCAATTACATTAGCAAAAAACTGGGCAAGGGTAAAATTTCCCTGTCAAAAAAAATAAAGAATTCAGTGAAAGGCGCGGTAAAGCACATCAATAATTTTGAACAGACAGCCGCTGACATTGCCATAGAAAAAGGATATGATTATGTTCTTTGCGGACATATCCACCAGCCTGCCAACAGAAAAGTTACCAACACCAATGGCAGCGTTACCTATCTCAATTCAGGCGACTGGATAGAAAATTTAACCGCACTGGAATATAGCGGCAATGATTGGAGTGTTTATTATTTTCAGGAAGACAAACAGGTACAGGAAATGGCGGAAACATTTTATGCTGATGAAGCCGCCTACCTGCGTACCGCAGAATTATTTAAAATAATGATGGAAGATTTTATCATAGCATCTTAAATATTTTTATGAAAGTACTATACGCCGTACAAGGTACAGGAAACGGACATGTAAGCAGGGCCAATGAAATTATTCCGTTTTTGGAAAAAAAATGTGAGCTGGACATTTTGTTAAGCGGCACGCAAGCTGACGTTGGATTGAATTACCCGGTAAAATTTCAGCGAAAAGGGTTGGGATTTATATTCGGCAAAAAGGGAGGGGTTGACATGTACAAAACATTCAAACAAATGCAATCAAAAAAGTTTCTATCTGAAATAAAATCACTGCCCGTAGAAGATTATGACCTGGTAATAAATGATTTTGAACCCGTAAGCGCCTGGGCCTGTAAATTAAAAAATGTTCCCTGTATTGCCATGAGTCATCAGTGGGCGGTATTACACAAACGGACCCCCAAACCGGCATCCAAAGACTTATTTGGTTCGATGGTGCTGAAGTATTATGCGCCCTGTAAAAGTGGCGTGGGATTTCATTTTAAAAATTATGGAGAAAATATTTTCACCCCGGTAATAAAAAAAGAAATCCGCCATGCCCTGAAAAAAAACCTGGGCCATTATACCGTTTACCTGCCTGCATATTCCGATAAAAAGCTAATCTCCTTTCTTGCTGTTTTCAAAAATATTAACTGGCAGATATTTAGTAAACACACTAAAAAATCTTATACCGTCGGCAATTGCAACATCAAGCCGGTGAGCACAGTTGATTTTACCGAAAGTTTTACCACCTGCCAAGGCATTATCTGCGGAGCTGGTTTTGAAACACCGGCTGAAGCGATCCAAATGGGTAAAAAGTTGTTAGTGGTTCCAATGAAGCATCAATACGAACAGCATTTAAATGCCGCAGGTATGCAGGATCTCGGCGTGGCCGTTATAAAAAGTTTAAAGAAAAAGCACCTGCATAAAGTGGAAAACTGGCTGAAAGAAAAAGACGTTTTACAAATTAATTTCCCCGATCAAACAGAAAAAATAATTGACCTGGTGCTTGCTATGACGCCTGCAAAAAACATGCAACAACCAGCCGTTAAAAGTTTACCCCGGCAAACTCCGCTGGCAGCACGCTGGGTGTAAATGTATAATTTTTATATCCTGCAAATAATTGCCATTCATTGGCGGATACTCTCCAGTAATTTTTGTGCTTCGGCAGAAAGTACGGAAGCTGTTAGTTTGCCGGATTGCTTAAAGGTAAAGTAACGGCAAGCCGCATCGTTAAACCTGAAATCAATATCTTTCACCACCATGTTGTTTTTAAAAAAATGTAAGGAGCCGTCATAACCACATTTTATACTTGGCTTGGCTAAAGCTGCACAAATCAGTGCGCTTAAATTTTCTATTACTTTTTTATCCCTGATGATTTTAACCGCCACCACTGTATCCATCGTACCATCGCCTTTAAAAAAATTAATGGCAATACTATCAGTGTTAATCAACTGTTCTTTTAATTTTGCATCTGGCCTGTTACACGCCGTAAGACAACACAAAAAAAACATCACTCCATATACTGTTTTCATCTGGTAAATATACATACCAATGGCTATTGATACAACTGGTACATAAAAAACCACCCGGCATGAGTGCGGGGTGGTACAAGTTTTTAAAGTTGATCTTGCTTAAGGAACCTTGTTTTTTAAATTTGCTATGCTTAAGAATGAAATTGCTTATTTGATTTATGATGCAAGTTTAAAGTTGCATGTTACTAAAACATTAACGCATGATTACGGAAATGTTATAAAACAAACCACCCGATAATACTATCGGGCGGCAAGGTTATTACTTTTAATCTGAAAGGTTCCAGATCAAACTATCAGCTCATCAAAAATTATATTTAACACCCAGTTGTCCCTGCCACCTTGAGTTGATTGGATCGGCAGAATAATAATGATTACTGGTTGGCTGCAGGAAGGTAAATGTTGGTGTATAGGCAGAAGGGTCGCCGGGTTTTCTGCCCAATGCATCAGCTGAAAACTTCAGGAAGTTGACTGTATAGTTATTAGTATTGCTTACAAAATTAACATGCCCCCAACTGTTGTTTAATAAATTGAGCACATTGAACACATCAAAACTTACCTGTAAAGTGCGTGAAGGATTGTTGCGGCTTAACTTAAACTCGTGCATCAGCTTGGCATCCAGGTCGTGCACCCATGGTGTACGAAGCCCGTTGCGTTCTGCATATTTCCCCCTGCGTGTCTTTAAATAACTATCGCTGTTTACAAAAGCATTAAAGGCATCCCTGTTAGCTGCATCCAGGAACATGGCGTTGGATTCTTCTACTGTTGGAAGATAAGGCAATGAAGAACTACCGTTGATTATATTGCCGGGAGTGCTTGCATAAATCACACTATAAGGAGCACCCGACTGGCCTGAATAAAAGAAATTAAGCGAGGTGGTATTTTTTTGATTCCAGTTGAACACCCCTCCTAATACAGCCACGATATGATTTCTTAAATCGAAATTTGAATTGGCCAATTGAGGATTATTGGGAGAAATCGCCGGGTTGTAATCCCAGTTACTTTGCATTGAATTGCGTATTCCGTTGGCCAGATCTTTTGACTGACCATACGTGTATGCCAATGACCAGTTGTAATTAAAAGTGCTCTTTTCTCCGGCATGAATACCATTGGCAAATTTTGACACCTGTGCAGTCAGGTTATACCTGTATCCCTGGCTTGTATTGCTTAGCAAAAATATATTTGAGTATTGCTTGCTGTTGCTGGCGCTTGGCGTATATACAGGAGTCTGGGTTGGTCCGGTACTATAGTATTGAGTCTGATCTTTTTTATTAATTTGCTGAAACTCTACATCATGTATTGTTTTAGTGTACATGCCTTCTGCTGTAAATTTATAGCCATTGCCAAATTTTACATCTACGGCAATACTTGAACGCCAAACTTCCGGCAATTTAAAATGATTGTCTACCAGGTCAACTTCTCTTGTGGCAATGGCCCCGGGTGAAATAGCGCCTACAGATGTTACCAGGTTTTGAGGAGATACCAATGGCAATACCCCATTTCCTGAAACCGTACCGCCAGGCAATGCTGCATTTTTAATATCAATATTCTTGAAATTATTGCCACTTAAAGTATAAGCATATCCTAACCATGCAAAAGGAATTCTTCCGGTAAAGATGCCTGATCCGCCTCTTACCACCAATGATTTATCCCCTTTCACATCCCAGTTAAAGCCTAACCTTGGTGAGATGGCCGCATTACCAAACCATTTGTTATTAAACTGAGAAAAAGGAGTATGAGTGTAGGTAGGGTTGGTTGTATTTACATTGTCAGGAACGTTATTCAACGCTGTATCTGTAGGCGGTTGAGATCCCACATAACTGTAATCCAGTCTAATGCCCGGTGTAATTTTAAATTTTCTTGTTATGGCAATTTCATCTTCTGCATAAGCGCTTAAAAGGCCTACTTTAAAGCCGCTTCCCGGCACATTATTTTTTAACTGGTCGTAACCGTTTTTGCTGGCATCACTTGCATAAGCAGAACGTACACGGGCCGGTTTATCCGCATCAAAATCTGAAATACTGTTGTACTGCCAGCGGCCGTTCCAGGAGTTTACAAAACCATAATTAAAATCATAAAACTCGTTGTGGGTACCAAATGTAAATTTGTGATTGCCCTTGTTCACTGTAACGTTATCGGTGATTTCTATCGTTTTCTGCGTCTGGTCGTAAATGGCCGCTTCTCTCCAGGTACCTAACCAAACATTGGAAGAACCATTGGTGATATCAGCATAAGGGCTAATGTTACTGTTAGGTGTAGTTCTGTAATCATGCACATGAACATAACTTACAATTAACTGGTTATTGGTAATTGGACTTATCTTGCTTTTTAACTCTGCAACGAGGTTTACGTTGTTGCTGTACTGCGTAAAATCCGTTGAACCAAACTGGAAAATATAAGGTGTGCGTTCAATGTTGTTACCCCATCCTTTTGTAAAAATACCTCTTACGGTAAGGGTGTTGGCGCTGTTGATATTGTAATCAAGCCTACCGAAAAATTTATTGCTTTTGGTAAATACTTTCGCTGCGGAGTAACCGCCGGCATCAAAACCTGCCGCCTGAAATTTAGCTGCTATATCCTGCGCCTGGGCAACCGTAATGGCTGCTCCGGCATCACCGGCATTGTAAAAAGTTGGTTCCTGCCTGCGGGTAATTTCCGCATTGGCAATAAAGAACAATTTATTTTTTATGATCGGCCCACTTAAAGTGCCCCCATATTGATAATCGTAAAAGTTTGACCCAATGGAAGATTTAGATGCATCAGGGCTTTTTCCAATCAAAGACTGGTTTCTGCCATAGCCATATAACGATCCGTGAACAGTATTGGTGCCACTCTTGGTTACGGCATTCACACTACCACCGGTAAAGTTACCCAGCTTAACGTCGTATGGTGCCAGCTGTACCTGCACTTCCTGGATAACATCTATACTGTAAGGGTTGGTTCTTGTACCTGATCCTGCGGTTCCTGACTGGCCACCACCACTAACACCGCCAAAGGAATTACTGAAACCGATGGCGTCGTTGTTAACTGCGCCATCCAACGTAATATTATTGTAACGAAAATTAGTACCTGCAAAAGAGTTATTGTTTGATTGGGGTGTTAACCTGGTAAAATCACTCAGGCTTCTGCCAAGTGTTGGCAGGGTGTTCATCTGCGCCCTACCCACGCTTACGCCGTTGGTATTTCTTTTAGTTCCTGTTACCACAACTTCGCCAAGGCTACTGGAATTTAATTTCATTACAACAGCCAGGTCAGGATTGCTGCCTAATGTAAGATTCACGTCTTCCGCCTTTTCTTCTTTAAAGCCTACAAAACTGATTTTAACAGTGTAAGGGCCGCCCGGCTTTAAATTAGTAATATTAAAAACCCCGTTTTTATTCGTTTGTGTTTTGCTTTCTGCGCCTGTAGCAACATGTAATAAAGTAACTGTAGCTCCCTGAACAAAACCGCCCCTTTCATCTTTTACCACACCACTTAAAGAAGACACTGTTTCCTGCGCAAAGCTGTTTAGCGACAGTAAAACAAGTATCGCTGATAACAACATAAATAATCCTTTCTGCATAATTGTTAAATTTCTGCAAAGAGACGGGTTGCATGTTAAGAGAAAGTGAAGCGAATGTTACGGAAAGGTTACGGCTATGTTGCGTCAATGTTACCTGCAACTAAAAATAAGACGTTTGTTACTTGAAATGCAATTAAAACGGGATAGTAACCTTGGTAAATTTATGAGGGCCGGTATTTTCCTTTTTACGAAATCAATTGTAGTAATAATGAAAAACATAATGACCTATATTTTCTGCTTACACTTTACTTTATGAAAGTGGCCGTGTTTTACATCAATACAATAAAATGTCCTTTGTTTGGCATCACGCCCAGCGAAGTGCTAGAAGGAAAATCCCGGATAAAAAAACTTTTTGCCGACGAAATAAAAGCTGCAAAAAACTTACGGTTGGGTGTGAATCAAAACTTCGTTTGTGAAAATACTTCGTGATAATTTTTTGCCTCACAATTATTTGAAATATTTTTTGAATCTTCCTTTACTGGAATACTTATGCCCGGTTGAATCTTAAAATATTTTATATACCCGGTATTGTATTTTTTTTGTTGAAAAGTATACGTATTTGCGTACACTTTATCATGGAATGCCCGCGGAAGTTGCACTGCACGGCACATCCTTTGCCTGGCAGAGACTTCAACAATAAAAATAGGCTGTCTCATAATTTTGAGACAGCCTATTGCATATACTTAAGAGACGTATTGTTTATTTATCCCACCAAAGTTTACTACTAAGCGTTCTTCCCTTTGGCGTATTGCTGTTATAACGTATTTCCTTACTCGGATAAACCAAAGCCCTTGGAATTACATCTCCATTTACATTACCACTTGTTGCAGTCAATGCTGGTATACCAGTTCTTCTCCAATCAGTCCAGCTTTCTGACCTTAAAAATAAAGCTATATATTTTTGAGTCATGATATCAGTGAGGGTAATATTTGCTGCGGTCTTTTCAACGGAAGCTGCATAGGAATCATTTTGAATTGTATAATTTAAATTAGCTTTTACTGCGGCATTATATGCAGCAGCAGCAGCAACTTTGTCACCCTTCTGAAATTGAGCTTCAGCCTCAACAAACTTTAATTCATAAAACGTCATTAATGGTATAGAGGAATTTTTGGACCCATAAAGACTGCCCAACAAGGTACTATCAGTCGCATCAAAATAAACTGCATATCTTGGATCGCCTGCATCTTTCAACAAAGTCTGTAGATATCCATCATAAGTAATATCTCCTCTTTGATCATTGAACTGAAATGTTGGATTTTGTGAATTAACACTGGAAGCACTAAAAGGAACATTCGCATTATCCGCATTACCAGCAAAAGCATTGGGGATTTCATTTATCACCGAATCATAATAAGCAGGATTTACCTTTACCAAATGAATAAAACTCCGGGCCTTTAAGGAATGGGCGAACATTTTCCATTTATCCATGTCCCCTGAATAAAGATAATCTTCACTGCCTGGTACTGAAGCCCCCGCATCACCTGATTCTATTTCTGCTATGCTTGAATTAAGCAGGGTAAAAATCTGATTATAGATAGACTCTTGCGTGTCAAATGCAGCGTTTTTACTATCATTCCCTTTAAATGCCTGCGTGTAAGGAATATCCCCCCATAAATCGGTTGTTCTCTGAAGTGAATTAGCCATCAATATTTGAGCTACAGCATGGTAGTATTTTTGGTTTAGTGAACTTGATTTTATTATTAAATCATAATTATTATTCATTAACCCGGAGTAAAATCCAAAACTCCACATATTATCAACATCATCAGGTGAAATATTGTAGATGCTGGCAGAATAGGATTGATTGGCAGCACCGGTTACCTGTTGCACAAAAGTTGAAGGAAACCTGGATTCATCACCTCCATACTCGTACCCGGAGGCAAGTATAATTGGCGCAAGCATCAATGATGGTGTTGGATCTTTAAGTTGTGTAGGGTCATCATTTATCCCGTCATAAAAAAACTTTTTACCACAGGAGGATAGAATAATAACCGCAAATATGAGTACTGTTGTGTAAACCTTATAATTTGAATATTTCATTGTCATTTTTTTAGTAGTCAGAAAAATTTGCCTAATTAAATACAGTTTAAAGTTTTAATTTTAGATTCAATCCAAAG
>JANYFI010000807.1 GCA_025362765.1 Ferruginibacter sp.
TAAAAAAAGCCGCTTTTCTACACCACATCTTTGAAAATATTTTATTATAAAACAGCATGTACAGTATTTGTCAATAACCACTATGTGCTAACCTTCTGTTTGTAGTTAACTTTGAAAATAATTTTAGGATATATTTCATACCGATATAACTATTTCAATATTTATTTTGATTAGAATGAAGAAAACCTTTTTTTGTATTGATGCACATACCTGTGGCAACCCTGTACGGCTGGTGGCAGGCGGCGGACCTGTACTTACAGGTTCTACCATGAGTGAAAAACGCCAGCACTTTTTAAAAGAATATGACTGGATACGGAAAGGATTAATGTTTGAGCCCCGCGGGCATGATATGATGAGCGGCAGTATCTTATACCCGCCCCATGATCTTCAAAATGATGTAGCGGTGTTATTTATTGAAACAAGCGGCTGCCTGCCCATGTGTGGCCACGGCACTATTGGTACCATCACCATGGGTATTGAAGAAGGTTTAATCATTCCAAAAGCTCCAGGCTTCGTGCGAATGGAAGCTCCTGCCGGGCTGGTTATGATTGAATATAAACAGGAAGGTAAAAAAGTAAAAACGGTAAAATTCACCAATGTGCCTGCCTATTTAGCAGCCACGGCATTAACAGTCGAATGCCCTGAGTTGGGTGAACTGGTAGTTGATGTTTCTTATGGGGGAAATTTTTACGCTATCGTGGATGTGCAGAAAAATTTTAAAGGACTTGAACATTACACAGCCGATAAATTAATTGCGTACGCCAGGGAAATGCGTAAGCGCATTAATGAAAAATATGAATTTGTTCATCCGGAAAACGCAACTATTAATGGATGCTCGCATGTGTTGTGGACGGGTGCGGCAATAGATAAAACTTCCACTGCACGCAATGCTGTATTCTATGGCGACAAAGCCATTGACCGCAGCCCTTGCGGCACGGGCACATCAGCCCGCATGGCACAATGGTATGCAAAAGGCAAATTAAAAAAGGGCGATGAATTTATCCATGAAAGTATCATCGGCTCAAAATTTACGGGCAGAATAGAAGAAGAATTAATGGTAAATAATCAGCCCGCTATCAGGCCATCAATTGAAGGTTGGGCAAGGGTGTATGGATACAATACAATTAGCATTGATCCCGATGATGACCCGTATGCTCTCGGTTTCCAGGTGTTGTAATGTCTTTCATAAAAATATTTTAATAAATGACAAAGCGATTTACAATCTTCGGGTTGCTTGCATTTTTTTGCGTTTCAGTATCTGCACAGCACAAAGATGCCATCGCATTACCAACGGCAAAATTTATTACCGGCACAAATGATGACTACCAAAAAATATCTTTTAATGACAGCCAATGGAAACCCATAAAGGCGGGTGAAGTATGGCAAACGCAAGGCTATCCTGATTATCATGGATATGCCTGGTATCGTTTTCATGTGGTTATTCCTTCTTCATTAAAAAATAATGGAAACTGGAAAGATAGTTTACGCATTTTTTTGGCACATGTAAATGATGTGGATGAAACTTTTTTCAATGAAGTTGCCATTGGTAAAACAGGTTCCTTTCCTGACGATCCGGGGGGCTATGCAAGCAAATGGCCTTCGGTAAGAACTTATTGTTTGCGGGCAACAAACCCGCTGATAAAATGGGATACGGATAATGTAATTGCAATAAAGGTTTTTGATGGAGGAGGCTCTGGTGGTATTTTTATGGGCAATCCATTTATTGATATGCTTGAAAAAACAGATGGTGTTTTCCTGTCAGTGCCTTCTGCTGAAATTAAATACCTGCCCAATGAAAAAGCAGCTGTCCTTTTACTTATTTCCAACAGTTTTAATACAATTGTAAAGGGAACTTTAAAATACGCAGTATTCAATGCAATTGATAAAAAAGAAATAATAGCCCGGCAAGAGGAAATATTGTTCCAGCCGTTTGATAAAAAAATATTTCAATTGAATGTGCCTGATAAACCAGGTATTGAAATTAGTTATACGTTTACCGGGCAAGGCGAAAATGCCAGCATCCCTATTACAGGTAAAAAGACAATTCCTTATATATTAACGCCTGCCGAATCATAATGAATTTACGGCGCCTGATTTTGATATTCTTTATGACTGTCCTATACTAATGGGTAATTTGGAAGAACTTCCCTCCTTTAGGGTAAATGGAATAGCGCATCGTTTTATTGGGTATGAATTGGGTGACTTTGACAGGATACAATTCATGAGCAATCTTAAAAAAACAGTAGAATCTGCAGTGACTATTATCGGCGACATTCCTTACAAACAATACACATTTATCGGTATTGGCCCCGGTCAGGGAGGCATTGAACATTTAAATAACACTACAGTAAGTTTTGATGGCAGGGAATTAAATACAGCCGATGGCATGAACAGCATGATGAGTTTTTTAGCACATGAATATTTTCATCATTATAATGTAAAACGCATAAGACCCTTTGAACTTGGCCCATTTGATTATGATAAAGAAAACAAAACCAATCTGCTTTGGGTAAGTGAAGGTTTATCTGTTTATTATGAATACCTGATTGTAAAAAGAGCCGATCTAATAAATGAACAGACTTTGCTTAACAATTTTGAAAGCAGCATCAATGCCTTTGAAAATAATCCGGGAAGATTTTATCAATCACTTGCACAGGCCAGCTACGAAACCTGGAGTGACGGGCCATTTGGCAGGCAGGGTGAAAATGCAAATAAATCCATATCCTATTATGACAAAGGACCGGCAGTAGGACTGATACTCGATTTTGTCATTCGCCATGCCACTCAAAACAAGCAGTCCCTGGATGATGTGATGCGGCTGTTATATTGGCAATATTATAAAAAATTAAAGCGTGGTTTTACAGATGCCGAATTTCAGCAGGCTTGTGAAACCATAGCTGGTATTTCTCTGGCAAGCGAATTTGAATATGTATACACTACCAAAGAACTTGATTACAATACCTATCTGGCGTATGCGGTATTAAAAATTGATGTACAAAGAGCAACCGAAAAAGAGAGAAGAAAATTTTCTATTAACCAAATAGAAAAAACCGGTGAATTACAATCAGCAATATTACAATCCTGGTTGACGAGTCAGATTAAAGTTCAATAATCACATCCTAAAATTATTTGCTTTACGATGGCAAAATTATAAGAATCATCAATCCATTTAAATTTGAACCCTCATAAAAATGAAGCTGACCAAACTTTTTGGTCAGCTTCATTTAAAGCACATAATTAATTAATGCAGTTTCAATTCATTTTTATCTGTTACAAACATGCGGGTACTTTCTGTGTATTCACCACCGTTAGGATCCTTATATTTTAAATCAAGATAAAATGCCTTGAAGCCTGAATCAGGAAATGACTCTGCTACTTTTATGGTTGATTTATTTTTGGCTCCCAGGCTTTTGCCCGTCCAGGTAGATTTTGTAAAAATCATATTGTCGGAGGTTGCCGACCAAAGCACGGCATCAACCAAAATGTCGGGTGAAGTTTTAACTACAAGATTTGCTTTTTTATTGTTGGTGGTTATGCTCCAGCTACAGGCTGGGTAAGGCGATTGGTTAAGTGTAAGTCCGAAAAAAGCACTCAATCCTTCAAAGGCCGATTTCCCATCGCCTAAATTATGGCCTACGTTAGGTACATAATGAATCATATTTCTGCCGGGAATACTATCGTAATAATTTTTAATGGCATCTACTACCCAATACTCATCATTGGTACCCATAAAAATCATTTTGGGCATGGTCAGATTTTTTCTATAAGAATAGGGATCAATCATTTCGTTGAGAGCATTACCATCTTCCGTATGCGCTCCCTGGGGTATACCCAGCTTCACATAGTCTTCAATCTGTATGCTGTATTCATGCCATGCTTTCATTTGATAATCCAG